>CAYIMK010000076.1:0-4801 GCA_964364595.1 Microcaldota archaeon
CGAGTGTTTTCATAATTCGGTTTACCGAGAGGACCTTATTTCGGGACAAGACAGGTTTTCGTGCGAACGAAGGACTATAAAACGCACCATCTCAATGCGTTTCGATGCAACCCAACGCGCCCGCTTCGCATTCCCATCTCCCGCCTGCCGGCTTCGCCCCTTCCCAGCTCACCCGCCTTGGCGGCTGGCGGCTCTACATGCTCGTCATGCTCTTCTTCAACCTCCTGATCTGGGCCGGCCCGGTCATGCTCGCCGCCAACCTCCCGGTCGCCGCCCCATATTACGCGGCGTTCGGCTTCACCTGCCACCAGCTGGACAGCCGCTCACTCTGCGTATTCCCCGAGCGGGGGCCTCTTGCCATCGGCGACTGCACGCCCCAGTACGACACGCTCGTTCCCAGCCGCAACGCCATAGTTTACGGCGCGCAGGGAGAGGGGCTCAAGCTCCCCGTCTGCGCCCGCGATGTCGGCATCTATGGCGGCATGCTGCTGGGCGGCGTGTGGTGGGCGCTAAAAAAGCGCAAAGACCCCGGCGCCTGGCCCTCCATCATATGGCTCATCATAGCCATGATTCCGACCGCCATCGACGGCACCACCCAGCTGTTCGGCCTGCGCGAGAGCACCAACGCCCTGCGCCTGTGGACAGGGCTCGTTTTGGGCCTCGCCATCGCCTGCTTCATCATCCCCCTGTGCTTCCAGCTCTTCGATGAGCCGGCTCTTGCGAAAAAGAAATGAACTCGGCCGTGTTTCTGAATTTTTCCGCGAATTTTGGGCATGGTTTTAAAGCGCCACGCTCCTCAAGCAGACGTGGATATCATGACGGACGAGCAGGGTAATTCCAAGGAGGCCGAAGCGCGGATACACCTGATGAGCCCAAGCAATGCGCCGGACGGGACGATGGGCCGGATGCCTGCCTGCTCTCGGGCCGGGGCCACGGCCTTCGTGTTTCTCCTTCTCCTCTCATTCGCGCTGGCCTCCTCCATCCTCATGGCCGCCGCTCCGGCCGCCACCGCCTTCCTGCCCGTCCGCTCCTATCCCGTGCTCGTGAACGTGGTGGATGCAGACGGCCATCCGGTGCCTGACGTGCTGGTGATGGCAAGCCTCCCCATCGGCGATTTCAACAAGGAAATCAGCAACCTCACCAACCACGCGCAGGAGGGGTTCACCGACGCGGCGGGGCGATGGCGCACCACCCTGCGGCTGGCCGAGAACGAGACCACGCCGCCCTCCGCCACCCTGCGCGCTTACGCGCCCTACTGGTCCGCGGCAGCCCCGCCCCAGACGCTTCCAAATCCGGACGACGAAATCAGCTATACTTTCCAGATCGACCTGTCGCTTGCCACCTACCGGGTGCGCGCCATCGATTACCAGGGCGGGCCGATGCCCGGCATCGCCGTGCGGCTGAACAAGCCCTACTTCGTGCTCCTCCAGACCGATTCCGACGGGCTGGTGTCGTTCCGCCTGCCGCCGAATTCGGGTGTTGCGGGCCAGGTCGAGATTGGCGGGAACTACGAGCCCTTCGTCTTCAACGGCTCGGTCGCCGGCGCGACGCAGGGGCTCCAGGTGCCCATCCCGCTGCGCCAGCCGCTCCCCTTCCAGGTTCCCCAAGAATTCAACTGGAGCGTGCAGATTCTCGAGGCATCGGGCACTCCGCTTGACAGCCAGCCGATCCAGATTGAGTCGGGCAGCTCGCGCTGGACCTATCTCAGCGACAACGCCGGCTTCATACACCTCCGCGAGCTTCCGTACGACCGCGTCAACCTCTCGTGGGTCATCTACAACTACACCTACCGCCAGGAGGTCCGCCTCGACCGCGCGCCGGCCGTAATCCGCACGCAGCAGCTGCTCACCATGGCGGCCGACTCGCCCGAGCCGTTGGGCGACTCCTGCTACCGCGTCAGCGTCAACGTGAGCGACCCGCGCCACCACCCGCTTCTGAAAGTAGGCGCCAGGCCGCTCAGCGGCGCGGGCCAGATTCTTTTCACGCTCGACAGGGAGGTCGAGCTGGGGCAGGTCCTGCAGTTCACGCGCGTGATATGCGTGCAGGCCGACACAACCTTCGAAGTGACGGCATCCAACCCGTTCGAGCGCGCCGTGCTGGAGGTCCAGCTCAAGGTCACGGACCTGCCGCCCCCCACGGCCAACGTCTATGCGCGCCCCCCGCCCACGGTCGTCACACAGGCGGGGGCGGCATCGGCCGACCGGCGCAAGGCCGAGCTGCTCCTAATCCTCGTCTACGTCCTGATCGTGCTGGCGCTCATCTTCCTGCTGATGCGTTTCCGCACCCTGGTGCTCTACTACTTCCAGTCCATCGTGCGCTTTGTCTACACCTCGTACCGCCACAAGCCGGAGCTGGACGACCAGGGCGAGCTGAAGAAGCCGCCGGTAAAATCCAGATAGAACAAGCGCCTCCAGCCGCGCCCGACGCGACCGTCCGCTCCGCCTGCCGTCCTTCGCCGAGAACTGTCAACATGGTCTATACATTTATATAATTTAGGCCATAAAATGTAAATATGATATTAACACTTGTCCGCCGCACCCCGGTGCGCGGAGGCGTGCCGCGTCCTTCCGGGAGTCCGCCCCGGCCAAAAACAGCTCGCAGCGCCGGGAACGCCGGGGCCCCCGCTCCCGCTTCCCCATCCGCCGACGACGAGCTGGAAGTGCTCTGCCGCTCCCTGCGCATCATCAGCGCCCGCGACATGGACGGCACGGTGACGGTGGTGTTCCGCTCCATCCTCATCGCGGGCCGCGACCGGGCCGTGGGCAGCTCCGAGCTGGCCGCCGCCGCGCGCCTCAACCGAGTCACGGTCATACACCACCTCCAGCGCCTCGAGCGCCTCGGCCTTGTGGAGCACTCGCAGCACAAGTACCGCCTTCGCGCCTCCGGCCTCTCCGAGATGGTGGAGCGCATGCGCGCGGAGATGATGGAGTCGTTCGAGCAGGCCACCTCGATGGCCGAGACGCTGGAGCGGCAGTTCCTGCTCATTCGCTCGCGCGAGGACGACCCGTCATTCGACGAGGACGCCTTGCCCCACACGCCGCTTCTGCAGAAGGCGAACGGCGGCAAGAAAACGGCAGGCCGAAAGAAAATTTCACGCTAAAGGTTGTTCCATATGGGAAAAAAAATAGACGAAAAAAACCAGACATCAAACCCGCCCGCTTCCAGCCCGGACGCTCCGCCGGCTCCTCCCGAAGAGAAGACAGAAGCTTCAAAGCCGGCAACCGAGCTCGAAACGCTTCAGGCCAAACTCGTCGAATACGAGGACCATCTCCAGCGCCTCGCGGCCGAATTCGACAACTACAAAAAGCGCGTGGAGAAGGAGAAGGCGGCCGCGCGCACGCACGGCAAGGCCGAAGCCATGGCGCCATTCATCGACATGATGGAGACGTTCGAGCAGGCGCTCGCGCACGCAGAAAAGGCCTCGAATGGCGCAGGAGACGCAGAGGGCCAGACCGTCGGTTCCAAGGCCATGCACGACGGCTTCAAACTGCTGCACAAGAAGCTGCAATCCATCTTCGCCTCGCTCGGAGTGCGGGAGATTGAATGCAAAGGCCATCCTCATCACGCCTATCACGAGGTCATGCTCAAAGTTTCCGGCGGCAGGGCCGGTGAAATAGCGCAAACTTTGCGCAAGGGCTATGTGATGGGCGAGCATGTCCTGCGCCCCGCGCAGGTGAGCGTGTACATCGGCGAGGAGAAAAACGAGAAAGACGTGGATGGAAAAAAAATTGAGAAAACAGAAAGCGAATAATCATTTTTCATCGAGGTGAAAATTATGGCAACTGAAAAAATAATCGGAATCGACCTGGGCACGTCCAATTCGGCGGCAGCCGTATTGGAGGGCGGCCGCCCTGTCATTATTCCGTCAGCCGAGGGCGCTTCGCTCTACGGCAAGGCATTCCCATCGTATGTGGCCTTCACAAAAGACGGCGCGCGTTTGGTGGGCGAGCCGGCGCGCAGGCAGGCCGTTTCCAACACTGAAGGCACGGCCTATGCATTCAAGCGCAAGATGGGCACAGACTACACATACAAGCTCCACGGCAACGAATACAAGCCGCAGGAGCTCTCGGCCATGCTCTTGGGGAAAATCAAGGCCGATGCCGAGAGCTTCTTGGGCGTTCCAATCAAGAAGGCGGTCATCACCGTGCCCGCCTATTTCAACGACAACCAGAGGCAGGCCACCAAGGATGCGGGCGAAATTGCCGGCCTTGAAGTGGTCCGGCTAGTGAACGAGCCGACCGCAGCCTCAATGGCCTATGGATTGGACAAGGGAACGGGCGAACACCGCATCCTTGTGTTCGACCTGGGCGGCGGCACGCTGGACGTCACCATAATGGAATTCGGAGGCGGCGTGTTCGAGGTCAAATCAACTTCAGGCGACACGCAACTGGGCGGCACCGACATGGACACCGCGCTGCTGGACTATCTGGTTGGCGTGTTTTTGCACGAGTCCGGCCTCAACATCCAGAGCGACAAGATGGCCATGCAGCGCGTGCGCGAGGCCGGGGAGAAGGCGAAAATCGAGCTTTCCACCATCCTTGAATCCGAAATCAACCTGCCGTTCCTGTCGGCGGACAAAGAGGGCCCCAAGCACTTCGTGCACAAGCTGACGCGCACCAAACTGGAGGAAATAATCGACCCGATAGTGCAGCGCTGCTCAAGGCCGGTGAAGAACGCGCTGGCGGATGCCAAACTCGACCAGTCAAAAATCGACCGCGTCATTTTGGTGGGCGGCCCCACCCGCATGCCGATTGTGCAAAAATTCGTGGAAGGCGTGCTGGGCAAGAAGGTGGAGCGCGGC
>CAYIMK010000077.1:0-4778 GCA_964364595.1 Microcaldota archaeon
ATTTGGTTGGCAGGGCCGTGACGGCCACGCGCGCGAGGCCGTTGGTTTCGTGGAGGGTGTTTTGGTTGCCGTTCGCCATAGACGTCAACTCGCATCTTGCGTATTTCATCAGCGCGCTTCCCGTGCCGCCCGCATCATTCTGTCCGCGTCATTCGCGGGCGTCTTTGGCCGCGTCAATCAGCTTGAGCGCCGCCTGCACCGCCCGCCGCGCGTATTCGTCCGAGCGCGCCGACGCCTGCGCATGCGTCGCGCCGGGGCCGATGATGCCCAGGGAAACGGGTTTTTTATAATGCAAGCTTGCGCGCACCAGCGCGTGCGTGCAGGCCTGCACCACGGCGTCGTCGTGCTGGGTGTCGCCCTTGATGACGGCACCAAGTGTCACGACCGCCTGCACGTCTCCGCGCTCAAGCAGTTCGGCCACAATCAGGGGCATGTCGAACGCGCCCGGCACGTGCATCATCTTCACTACGTGCGCGCCGGTCGCCTTTGCCTCCTCGAGCGCCTGCGCCAGCATCCGGCCAGTAATGTCGTCGTTGAAATCCGAGACGACGATGGCGATGGATTTTGAAGAAGTCATGCAACTCATCCAGCATTATTTCTTGTTTTTTATCGGGCCGGTGTCTTCCCGCCCCTGCCGCCTTCCAGTCCCGGCCCGCTCAACCAGCTTCTGCGGGTCGGTGACAAGCCATACGGCGTGGTGCGCGTGCTTGCGCGTGCGGTCTTCGGTCAGGGAGAAAAAGGCCGCCTCGTCCAGAGTGCCGTCCTTTCTCTTCGCCTCGTTCATGTGAACGAACACCTCGATTATGTGCTTGTTGGTGTTCAGCTTCGCCCACTGCAGGCCCAGAGATGCCTCGTGCGCGCACCGGGTGTCGATGGGGGCGTTGCCCACCATGCCCAAAGCCATGGCCACGTCGCAGCCGTCGATGGTGAGCATTCGCTGGCATTCGACCGGCAAATCCTTGATGCCCGGAACCGTGCGGCGGATGACCTGCGCGTTCGGATAGCTCTTGCGCAGCTCGTCCAGAGCCATGCTGCCCATGTCCACGCGAGAGAATGTGGTGTCCGCCACGCCGATTTTGACCGCTTGCCGAGCCATAAGATCCATCTTATCCTTTTTTCGCGTCCGCCTATAAAAAGCCGACCGCGTTTCCTGCCGCCCAAAGCCCGTTGCCTGCACCAGAAAGCATGTTTTTAAATTTTCGTTCTTTTGTTGTCGACAGGCAGAAGCGACCAGACGAAGAAGCGAGCAGACGGCAAACGGACGGGCGAAAATGCCAACCCCAGAGGCGATGTTATGAACTCCAGCGGCCAGGGCATCGGCAATATCCAGGTCAGGCCCACGGCGTTCTCCAATCCCGGCCTCGCCAATTCAACGGCTCAAAAGCTCAGCCAAAATCCGCTTCTCCTCAACGAAAACCTCAGCCGCCGAATCGACAGCCAGAGCCGCCAGCAGCACATCAAGGAAACATTTGACTTGTCGCTCAGTTCCATCGACAAATTTCTTGACGCCCGCATCTCCACGCTGAATGAATTGTCAGCCCATCAGTTTATCGGCGGCCCGGCCCAATCCCTCGAATGGGTGAAGGTCCGGGACGAAATACAATCATATCTCAACGGCACCCGCTCGTTCATCCACGAAACCGCCGTCGAGCTGGACAATATCCTCAAGGACGTCAAACAGCAGAAGGACGCCCTGTCAGCCAGCGACTATCTCGCCCTCAAGGGGGAAGCCCAGGCGCTGGTGGCGAAGAATGCCGGGCTGCAGAAACTTTTCGAGAAAATCGAGCGCGGCTCGGCGTCCGGAACAATTCATTAAGCGCCTGCGGGTTCCGGGGGCATCCGAGCGCCCTGCCGCTTTACAGCTTTTTCTTTAATTCCGGCCCGGCGGCCGCGAACCAGCCGTGCCGGCCGGCCAGCTCTTTCGCTTTCTTCCAGCCCATCGCTTTGCCGTCATCGTCCAGCATCTCGCAGACCACTACGGCAGGCGGCAGGCCGGCGGCCTGCGCCAGCGCCACCACCAGCTCGGTGTGCCCTGACCTTTTCTTCAATGAGCGCGAGACGAGGAGCGGCACGTGGCCGGGCGCATAGAACGATTTGGTGAAATCGGCCTGCATAGTTTTCCCGTCCGCCTTCACCATCTTGGCGAATTCGGTCATGGTCATGATCCGGTCGTCGTCGGTGATGCCGGTGTAGGTCTTGCGGTGGTTTATCCACACCGAGAACGCGGGCGCATCCCCATATGGCGTCTTGTCGATGGCAAGGGCCGAGAGGACGGGATTGCCGCTCGCGTGCAGCAAGTCGACCGCGAACCCCAGGCCCAGCCGCTCCGCCACTTCGCCGCTTGTAGCCAGGCAAATCAGCCCGCCCGCCTCCTGGCGGAGGAGGCGGATGTCCGCGGGCGTGGCGAACTGCGCGTGGAGCACCAAATCGGCCTCGCCCTCGCGCTCCAAATCATCAAGAATCACTGCTGGCCGGCCTTCGCGCAGGGCCGCCAGAAGCGAATCAAACTCGTTGTCCATGCAAAAATCTCCGGCAAAAATTTGAATCCGCGTTTTTGGTTGATGCATTTACCCGCTCGCGGCCTCTTTTATCCCCGTGGCCTGTTTTATCTTCCTGGCCGCCTCGTCGAGCCCCAGCGAATCCTGCTGGCCGGTGCGCAAATCCTTGAGGGCGCACTGGCCGGCTTCGAGCTCTTTTTTCCCGACGATGAGGGCAAACGGAATTGAATTGGCATTGGCATACTTCAACTGCTTGTTCATGTCCCGCTCGTTCAAGTCAGTCTCGACGCTGATGCCGCCGGCGCGCAGCTTGCGGGCGATTTGCATCACCTGCGCGCGCTGCTCTTGCTCCAGCTTGACTTCCACCACCAGCACCTGCGTGGGCGAGGCGGGGCCTTTGCTCTCTTTTCGCTCTTCCTCAAGCGCGAGCAGGCGCTCTATTCCGAACGAGATGCCCACGGCCGTGTCGGCCTGTCCGTATATTTCAAGCAGGCGGTCGTAGCGTCCGCCGCCGGAAACAGAACCGACTCCCTCGCCCGCTTTTATCTCGAAGATTGGGCCGGTGTAATAGCCAAGCCCGCGCACCAGCGACAAGTCGACGCGCACGCCGCCAAGGCCGTATTCCTCCTTGAGCATGCGGATGATTTGGCGCAGTTCCTCCGCTCCTTCGGGCGAATAGGCGGCCGCCTTCTCCAGCTGCGCATTATTGTCATCGGCCTTGTCGGACACGAGCGCGAGGAGCTTGCTGGCGGTCATGCTCTCCACTCCGGCCGCCTCCAATTCCGCCCGCACGCCTTCGGGGCCGAGCTTTTCCAATTTGTCGAGCGCGCGGAACACTTCCGTCTCGGACTTGCCCAAGCCAAGCTTCTCCACCACTCCGCCCAGAATCTTGCGGTTGTTGAGCAAAATCTCGAATTGGGTTATGCCGATTGCCCCCAGCGCCTCGCTGGCCATTGCCAGCAGTTCGGCTTCGGCCCGCATGGACGCGCAGCCGATGACATCGGCGTCGGCCTGCAAAAACTCGCGCAGACGCCCTTTCTGCGGCTCCTCGCGCCGCCACACCGGGGCGATGCAATAGCGCTTGTAGGGCTTGGGCAATGACTGGTTGGAGGCAAAGCGCGCAAGCGGAACTGTCAAATCGAAACGGAGCGCCAGTTCGCTCTCTTCAATCCGAAAAAGCTGGCCCGCTATTTCGGCGCTCGAGACAAGGCCGGCGCCCGCTTTTGCATTAAGTGTTTGCACCGATTCCATGGCCGGGGTGGAAAGGGCCTGGTAACCCCACCTCCGGTAGACGGATTCAATTGTGCGCATCATGCGCAGCCGGCGCTCCATGAGCTCGCCCGAATAGTCGCGCATGCCTTTGGGTGTCTGGTATTCTGTCATAGGGAAGATGGAGGCGGCGGGGCTTTTATTTGCTATCCTTCAACCCCTGCTCTCGGAATATCCCGCGCAAGCAAAAGAAGAGAAAAAAAAGAAAACAGAAAATTGTCGGGCCCGCCCGGGCGGGCCGCATCGTCATGTTTTTTCTTACTTCTCCATTGCCTGGTCAATCCAGCTCTTGATGGAGGCCTTGGTGCCCGCGCCCACGCGCTGGTCAGCCACCTCGCCGTCATGGAAGAGTATGATTGTCGGAATAGACGAAACGCTGAACTGCGTGGCCAACTCCTCCTGCTCGTCCACGTTCACCTTGCCGACCTTGATGCCCTTTATCTCCTTGGAGAGCTCGTCGATGACTGGCCCGAGCATCTTGCACGGGCCGCACCACGGCGCCCAGAAATCCACCACCGCCCAGCCGGATGCAATGTGAGCTTTGAATGTCTTGGAGTCGAGTTCGGTTGTCATATGATTTCCCTCCCAAATTGCGAACCTGCGCTTTTGACATTCCAACTTCCACCCGCTTGCTCATAAAGCTTTTGGCCCCGTGCGGTAACAAGGCGCGGATTTCCAAAATATTTCTACTCCTGGAAATACTGCTTGAATTTCGGCGTGGTGGAAAGCGACATCGTCCGCCCGGCCGGCTTGGCAGCGACGAATCCCTTGTCAATCAGCTCGGCCGCGTCCTCGTAGATGGTGCTGCCCAAGCGCTTGAACAGTTCGCGCTTGGTGATGCCCTCGTGGCGCGAGACGTAGGCCAGCGTGCGAAGCGCGTGGCGCGGGATTTCGGCCTCGCCGGCGAAGCGGCGCACGGCGGGCGCGAAGGAGGCGCGGATGCGCATGGCCCACTTGCCGGGGTTCTCCTCCACAACTTCCAGCGCAGAGCCGGACGCCTCGTACTGTCTG
>CAYIMK010000078.1:0-2139 GCA_964364595.1 Microcaldota archaeon
CCCAATTCTAGGGATTAATATTCACGACCTCAAGCCCTATCTCGAGGCGGGACGCAGCTCCAACACCATGATGCTGGCCAACGGCCAGCAGGTCAGCATCGGCGCCGGGGCCAGCGGCATGAGCGGGCACGTCACCAGCATCCTAAACAACTTCCTGCTTTTCTTCGAAGGAAGGCTCAATTTCGGGGAAGTTCTCAAGACCGTCGCCATGCCTGTGCTGGGTTTGGGCATGGTCATCAACAATTCGGCCAGCGGCCAATACCAGCCCCGCGTCGAGGACGCCACCCGCCATGTGAAGTATTACGACGGTCATAACCACCAGAACCTCTTCATCAAGGCCGATGGCGTCTATTCCAAACAGTTCATATCCGGAGCCCTCGTGCCTGTCGGCGCCTATGATATCGAGAGCGGTACAATCACATTCAACAAAGACATCGGCGACAAGACAAGTGAGAATTATCTCATGGCCGGCGCCACCTACACTCTCTCGCACGGCGGCACAATGACTCTGGTGGACGGCGGGCATCCACCTGAGACAATCCCGGTCGTTATCACCACCGCAGCCAAAGCCGCCTCCTTCACCGTCAATTACAGCGGCGAGGTCGAGAGCAAGGGTTTCGACGGCAAGAAGACCTCGACCGGATCCACTCAAGGCGCCTCGGTCTCCCTCCAAGTCAACCTCGTGAACGTGAACGGCGGTGGAGTGGAGAAGCTTGATTTCACCGTCAGCCCGATGACATCCAACCATTCGGGCACGTGCGATTTGGTGACTCTCAACCACTTCGACCTGGTCACCAAAGTCAACCTCCAAGTAATCGCAGAAGTGGACCACAACAAGAACCCATCAGACCCAGCCTATGTCATCGAAGTGAAGGCCATCGTCAACCGCGCGGCAGAGGGGAGCCGCATGGCGATTACCAACCAGGTGCTGAGCATCAGCGACAAGGGCGGAAGCGATTTGGCGGGCGGAACTTTCAAATTCGACAACAACACCTATTCTGTCGGCAGCGGCACCTTCACCAGCAACATCAGCATCGACCTCAAGACCACCGCCACGCAGACGGCACCGGTGAAAGAGATATCTGTCGGCATCAAGGGCGCGCCAAAGGTCGATGTGACGATCGTGTCCATTCCCGGCGTAGTCACGGGCGGCACCGGCAAGGATGCCGACCTCATGATGGCCACCACCCTCGACACCAAGACCCAATACGTGATGGACAACACCAACGAGGCCAGCCCGAAAGTGCTTGCCGTCATCAAGCGCGACGACAACGGGCACGCGACGGCCTACAAGCCGAATGCGGACGGCACGCCCAGCCAGATTAAAATAGACAACTTTGTCTTCCGCGGAACTCAATACGATATCGGCATCAAAACCACGCTCTATGCCCTCGGCAGCGAGCCCAGCACGGTCAGCATCACAGACACGCGCGTTGTGGCGGGGGCCAGCGCCGGCGCATGGACGGCGAAGCAGTACAACCAGAATGGCGACCTGCTCATCAAGGTGGACGGCAACATCCTCAAGGTTCACGTCGACGGCACCGTGTTCAGCGGCAACACGCCAATCGGCACGGCATCCGTGGACGCATCCGGCAACGTCAAGAGCGTCGAGTTCAACTTCTACGACGGCAGCAGAGTGCACGACCCTAATCGGCTCAATCAGACCACTGATGCCTACAGCGGCTTCAAGCTGGGCGAGAAGGTGGAACTCAGTGGGCCAGAAGTGCCGGAGACCACAACCGCCCAATCCCCCCATCATCTCACCCAATATCTCACCTCGTCCGAAGCAAACAAGAGCATGGTGTTCGAGCCCATGGCGCAGGCGGTGGGCGCCGGCCTGGGCATAGCCAACAGCTTCATCAACCCCCTGGGCCGCCTCATGCCTTCCGGCGGGCCGGCAGGCGCCAGCGGATGGGGCGAAGTCGTCCTCAGCTCGATTTACACCACCTATGTTTCAGATTCTTTCAAGGCCGCCAATTTCGGGCAGGGCCTGCGCGCGAAGAAACAGGAAGAACTCGACGATTTGGCGGACGCGTCCGGGGCGTCCACATATTACGCGTTCCGCAAAATGGCCAAGGAGGAGCACGAGCGCGATGTGCAGAAATGGGTGGACAAAGGCGCCGCGGGCGACGCTGGAGC
>CAYIMK010000078.1:2149-4759 GCA_964364595.1 Microcaldota archaeon
GACGCGCCGAAATTCGACCTGCCCATGAGATACGAGGAGTACGTCATTAAGAAAATCGACATGGGCATCGCCCCGATTCTTCCGACCAAAGTTGAATTCGGGCTGCCTACGCCCACCAGCCTCGCCCCGGGCACTGTCACCGATGAGCCGGTCGTTCCATACCGGCGCCAGGACATCGAGAATGCCCGCACCATGCCTATTCTGACGAACAAGGATTACGAATTTATCCGCCAACACGACCCGCAGGACCCGGCCATCGAACTGTACAAGCTGAAGAAGATTGAAGACTATAAGGAAGACCTCTTCAGCCGGCTGGAGAAAAGCATGAAGACGAACGACCCAACCATCACGCGCGCCGAGGCGCTCATGGCGTATTCGATGGCCGAATCCAACGACATCGGCGGCCAGCCAAAGCCAGAATGGATGCGGAACGTTGACCCGGACATCAAGCGCGAGATGGACAACTATCTCGACAACAAGGAAATGATTGACAAGGCCCTCAAGCTCAAGGAATACCACAAGAAATCGCAGGAGCTGACATTCGAGAAGAAGAGCACAAAGACGAGCGAGACCAAGTGATTTTATGGCCGAAGCCACCATCCTGCAACTGATTTCATTTGGCCTGACAAAGGAGCAGGCGGCCGAGCTGTGGATGCGGCTTAATGCAAGGCAGCCGCAGGTCCGCCTTCTCACCCAGCGGCTGGCCGCCGCCATCACGGCAGAGGCCGCCGTCCAGCGGGGGCTTGACGAAACTATCGCCAAAATCGAGAAGGCCGGTTCAAACGTGGACGGCAAGACCAAAAACCAATTCATGCTTTTGCGCCGCCGCAAGGACTACTTCGAGCGGGCGGCCGATTTCTATGGAGTGGCTGGCCGCGCTCTCATGGCCCTTTCCTTCTATCCGTTCTTCGGGCCAAAGCCGTGCGAGGCGGTTGGCCGCCGCATGCTGGAATTGGGCGACGCGTGGGAGGCCTCGCGCGACAATGTTGCCCTGCAAGACGCCATCCGCCTGCTTCTGCGGGAATTAAGCATAGCCATAACCGAACTGCCGCAACTGCCGCCAGCCGAGGGGCAGAGCCAGCAGGAGGCGCGCGACGCGCACATGCAGCGCGTGATGACAGGCACGAAAATCAAGCTGCCGGCCATGGCTACGGGCGCAGCCGGCCCGGCCAAGAGCGCCAAAATCGGGAGCGCCGCAGCCGGCGCGCCGGGGGCCGCGCCAAAAACCGCGAAAAAAATAACCCCAAAAAGGCGGTTTTCCGCCGCGCCGAAAAAAAGCAATGCGCGAATAGCGGCGAAAAACAAAAATTGAGACAGCAGAATGAACTTTAAATCAGCTGGATGAACTGGAAATCAGCCAAATAAACGGGAGGTCAGTTAGATGAGCGGGGAGGTCAACTAGATGGCCGGCCTGATGGACGTTGTCCCGGCCGCCATCGGCCTTGGATGCGGCATCGTCGCCCTTGCCTACATGATGGGCCGGTTCCTGCAGTCGGAGTCAATCAAATCATGGAGCAAATCCGAGCTGGCCGAGCTGGCCTTCTCCGCAATCCTCGTCTTATTGGTGGCCGGCATCCTCGCCAACCCGGACCCGATAATAAAGGCCGTGACCGGCACGCATACCCAGGCCGACACCGTGCCGCGAATGTACCAGTATATGGAGCGGCCGATGAACGACATCCTCGACGCCATAACCTACTCCAGCTTCTCATTGAGCAAAATCGTTGGCTACAATTTCAACTACCAACTGCCCATTCCCTATGTCTCGCC
Organism: Microcaldota archaeon; assembly: GCA_964364595.1. Taxonomy (GTDB): domain Archaea; phylum Micrarchaeota; class Micrarchaeia; order Anstonellales; family Anstonellaceae; genus CAIXYX01. The sequence goes on from CAYIMK010000078.1 coordinate 3,920, forward strand.
CACCGGCTCATCCAGCCCCGGCGCGGGGGCCGGCGTGCTGCAGTCGGCGGTGATGCTGGGCATGGATTCGCTCAGCCTCAACCTGCTGCTCGTGCGCGCGGTCGAGGTCATATTCGTCTTTCTCTCCTTCACGCTCGCCGCGTTCTTCCTGCCGGCAGGCATCATGCTGCGCTTTATTCCCCCAACGCGCAAGCTCGGCTCGACGATTCTGGCCATCGGCCTCGCAGTGCAGGTGGTGTTCCCGATTGCCGTGTTCTGGAGCACCGAGCTTCTGGCCCCCGCGGCCAGGATAGGTTACAACTCATCAAAAATCATCCAGGACCCGCCCAACCCGCCCGCCGCCAGCATCATATGCAGCCCAACGATCGCGGCCCTCTACGGCCTCGGGGAGCAAATCATCTCGTGGGTGACTGCCGGCATTGTCTGCCTGCCCACCCTCATCTTTGGCGGCTATGTGTCATGCGTTGGCAAGCCCGGCCAGAGCTCGCCGCCGGTGGACGGGGCCGGGGTGGCGCTGGTGGTTTCCTACATCACGTGGCTGATGCAGTACGGATTCCCGGTTGTGATGACCAATGCGCTGAAGAACACCGGCAATGCCATCGCCAGCCCGGCAGCCCTCTCCGACGCCTACAGCGCGCTCATCAACTACGTGATGCCGGAAGCCATAATGCGGGGCGTGGCAATACTGTTCATGGTGGTGCTGGAACTGGCGGCCACCATCATCCTCGCGCGCCAGTTCGCGCAGATCATGGGTGCCGAAGGCCAGTTCTACGGATTGAGCAAGCTGGTATGAAAAAATCCGAAAAACAAAACAAAACAAAACAAACCCGAAAAACAAAA
>CAYIMK010000079.1:0-4756 GCA_964364595.1 Microcaldota archaeon
AGGTGGCGGCCATGCAGAGCATGGGCAGCCAGAACGGAGTGAGCGGAACCCCGACGTTCTTCATCAACGGCCAGCCGCTGGTGGGGGCGCAGCCGTATGCGAACTTCAAGGCCGTCATTGACCAGCAGCTGGCTGCCGCCGGCTGATAGAATTGCATGCCAAAAACAATTGGTGAAAACAGGTGGTATGATGATAGGCTCGAAACAGGTGATATAGTATGATAGACTCCAAGAAAATGTTCATAGGCGTTTGCGTGCTGGCCGTGTTCTTCATCGGCTTCATGGCCTTCTCGGCCTGGAGCCGGCCGGCCTTCGCAGCCAACGCTGGCGGCGGCGGGACGACGTGCGGGCTGCAGGGCTGCGGCGACATGGCGCTGGGAGGTTCCAACCTCAAGGAATTCGTGGTCGTTGCCAGGCGCTTCTCGTTCGAGCCGGCCGTCATCTCGGTGCAGAAAGGCGACCGGGTGCGCCTCACGCTCAAGAGCGCAGATGCCGCCCACGGCCTGGCGATATCAGAATACGGCGTTGATTTGCGCGCAAACGCCGGCCAGTCGGCCACGACCGAATTCACGGCCGACAAGGAGGGCACGTTCAGCTTCTCCTGCTCAATCTACTGCGGCAGCGGGCACCTTGAGATGGGCGGCAAGCTGGTGGTGGGCAGCGCATCGGCTCCGGCGGTCCAGGCGCCTCCGGCCGGCCAGCAACAGGTGCAGGTGGTGAGCCTGCGTGCGGCTCCGTCCGGCTATGACAAGAGCACATTGCAGGTCAAGGCCGGCCAGCCAGTTCGCCTCGATTTCTCGGCAGACCCCAACTCGGGCTGCGGGCGGCAGCTCATCGTCGACAATGTGGGCGTCAACCTCGTCTCCCGCAACGGCGAGACCGTCTCGGCCACATTCACCCCGCCCAGTCCGGGCATCTACCGCTATCATTGTTCCATGAACATGTTCCGCGGGGAGCTGGTTGCCAGCTAGAATAAAAAGATAGAAGAGGGGAAGACAGAAACTAGGATGCGGAACACTTGGAGATGGGGGGAGCTTATGTTCAGCGTGTGGAAGGAGCGTATGTTCAGTGCATGGAAGACCTGGAAGAGGGGAGCGGAGATTGCCTTCTCCAAACCGCGCTATCTCGCGCTGGCGGCGCTGCTTTTTCTTTTTTTCACCCCCCTCTACATGGTGCTTACCAATGTCGTTCTTCTGAATCCGCCGGGGCTCAATCCAACTCTTGCGCCACTGGACGGATGGCCGGCCATCGTGCTGGCAGGATTGACGGCACTGGGCTTCACGCTGGCGGCGTTCCAGCTGATGGAGCTGTCGGCCCTGTCTTCCTCCAGCGCAGGGCTTGGAGGCGCGGGCAGTTTTCTTGGCACCCTGGCCACTGCCTGCCCAGTCTGCCAGCCCATCTGGCTGTTCTGGCTGGGGCTGGGAAGCGCGACGGCCTTTCTGGCGGAATGGAGCCCATACATCCTGTCTCTCAGCGTCCTCCTGCTGCTCTTCTCCATTCATTCTGGTTTTGGGGCCATTGTCCGCGGCTGCCCGGTGCGAAGGCCGAAATCGGGATAAAATGAAAAAGGTGCAAATATGGATTGCCGTTTTATAGTCGTCATTCTGCTGGGCGCGCTCTTCTCCTCCGGCTGTCTTTCGATTGGCGCCGGCCAACCGGACGGCAGGGGCGCGACGGCGGCCAAAGCCCCGGAATCCGGCATCCGCATTTCGGACACGGACCCAAACATCATTGATTCTCCCGGCCTTTTTTCAACGGGCCGCGAGTCTGTCAACCGCAGCATCGCGGGCCTCTCGGAAGCCGCCGCCTCCGGCGCAGTGGATTTGGCGAACGGCTCCATTTCCCAATTCCAGGTCGGGCCAGTGCGCAAGCGCATCAATGGCGCTGAAATTCGGATGTATGCCTACAATGGCCAGATTCCCGGCCCCCTGCTGCGGGTGAAGCAGGGCAGCACGGTCTTCATCAATGTCACCAACCAACTCGATGACGACACCACGGTGCACTGGCACGGCCTGCGCCTCGACAACCAGTATGATGGAGTGCCCGGCATCACCCAGCCGCCGATAAAGCCGGGTGAGAGCTTCTTCTACCGCCTCGATTTCCCGGACGAGGGCGCCTATTGGTATCACACCCATGTGCGCGAGGAGCTCCAGCAGGAGCTGGGCTTGTATGGAGTCATTTTGGTGGAACCGGCGCAAGCCGGCTATTACAATCCCGTCAACCGCGAGGAAGTGCTGGTGCTGGACGACCTGCTGATGGACGGGCCGGACGTGGAGCCCTATGCAAAAAACCAGACTGATTTCGCGCTCATGGGCCGCTATGGCGATGTCATGCTGACCAACGGGCAGGAGGACTACGCGCTGCGACTGAAGGCCGGAGAAGTGGTTCGCTTTTTCATCCTCAACACGGCCAATGTCCGGCCATTCAACCTGTCGATTGAGGGCATCCCGCTCAAGATGGTCGGGGGTGACAGCGGCAAATACGAGAGGGAATTTTTCGCGGATTCCGTCGTCATCTCACCTTCCGAGCGCTACATCGCCGAGGCCGAATTCGAGCTGCCAGGCACCTATCGAATCCTCAACCGCAACCCTTCGGAAGAACGGGTGCTCGGCCGGATTTTGGTGGAAGGGAGCGGCCGTGCGGCAGAAGAGAATAATCAATCTGCCTCGGCCGCGTTCGGAGCCCTGCACGAAAATCCACAAATCAGCGATTCGATGGCCCCCTTTTTGGATTATCCTGACGAGCCGGCCGATTTCACCTATGACCTGACCGTGGATATTCCCGGCGCAACGCCTCTGGACGAACTGGGCCGGGAGCTGATGGAACTGGGCCATGATGGCATCGAATGGGAGGACACCATGTTCGGGATGAACCAGCTCTCCACCAACGCGAGCGTGAGATGGATAATCCGGGACAACCGCACGGGCCGGGACAACATGGATGCGGCCGCGCAGGCGCCCAAAGACAGGCCAATCAAGCTGCTCATCCGCAATGACAAGGACTCGTTGCATCCCATGCAGCACGTGGTCCACATCCACGGCACGCGCTTTCTGGTGTCGAAGACAGACGGGGTGCCGAACAAGAATCTTGTTTGGAAGGATTCGGTTCTTGTGCCTGTCGGCGGAACGGTGGAGCTGCTGGTTTCCTTCCCGAATGCCGGGAAGTGGATGATGCATTGCCACATCGCCGAGCACCTCGAGAGCGGCATGATGACGGCGTTTGTGGTCCGGTAGTGTGGGTGATAGGATGGGACTGAAGGAATCCTGGCCATATTATATCGCCGTGGCCGGGCTCATCCTGTTCAATCTGTCGCTGCTCGCGCCCCCATTTCTTATATTCTCAGGTTATGAGGGCACAGCCGATTTTCTTTACAACCTCCACTCCTATGACCACCAGTGGATATACCGTTCCCAGTGCATCTTCAAAGACGCAAACGGCAACCTGCTGCCTGATGACTGCATCTGGCATGGAAAGGAAGCCGAAGCCAGCATAAGCACGCTCTATACGAAAAATGGCGATCCGGGGTATAACGGAATATTCACAACTTACGCCCAAAATCAGATTGGGATAAACAAAGCAGAGCGGGTCGAGCGCAACGGCATGGTCGGTTACAAGTTCGCCAACGACACGCGCGATTATTCCATTTATATCCCGTTGACGGTTACCCTGATGGCTTATCCGTTCGTCTTCGGCCCGGGGCGCAGAAAGGCGCCCGCTGCGCTCTGGCTCCTTCTGGCTTTGGTGCCATTGGGAATAGACGGAACGTTCCAGCTTTTTGGGTTCTGGGAGAGCACGAATCTCATGAGGATGATAACGGGCGGCATCGCAGGCATCGGCATGGGCATTTTTGCTGCTCCGTTGCTTAATTCTTTTGGAGGAAGGCCGGATGACGCAAAAGCAACCGCAAAAATGGACGGCTTAGGCAAGACATCGCCCCTGTGCCGGGAAAAGACGGCACACCGGAGCTTTCAGCAGGGTGGGCATATGATTGGTGAATACATCAGGAGACTATCCGGCGCGCTCTCCGATAGACGCACTCAGGCCAAAACGCTACTGTACGGTATCGGGGTGTTCCTTCTTCTGGGAATCGTTGCTGCGCTCCTCCCGAACCCGATTTTCACAAGGATGACGGGTTCGGCGCCCCTAGACTATCTGTTTCTTCTTTCCACGGCTTTTCTGGGGGGCCTCTATCTGGCCGTGCCGGGTTCGTGCAGCCAGGACACCGAAGCCGCGACGGGCGGCTTTTTTGGGGTATTGGCATTCTCCTGCGCCCTCTGCAACCAGCTTCTGCTGGCCCTTCTGGGTGCCGCGTTGCTGCTCGATTATTTCGAGCCGCTAAGGCCGTTCCTTGGCATTGTTTCCGTCGCCATGCTGCTGTATGCGATTGACAAAAAGATGGTGGGAACGCCCGCTTGCGCCTCTCTCCGTTCGCAGAAGCGGAATGCGAATGAATTAAAACATGGACTGGATGGGGGCATTGTGAATGGAAGGGATGAACCATGAGCATTTCACAACCGGGCAAGGAAAGGGGCGGCTACACATGCCTCATGCACCCCGAGGTCAGCAAAAGCAAGCCCGGCCAGTGCCCGAAATGCGGCATGACGCTCATTCTTCGCCAAAAAAGCCGGCATGCCCATGATGGCCCGGAAGCGAAGAAAGCCGGCGAGACCAGTCATGCCGGGCACGAGAAAGCCGGCGAGAATCGTCCTGCCGGGCATGAGCACCACATGAAACCGCTCGCCGAACTTTCTGCCTGG
>CAYIMK010000080.1:0-4730 GCA_964364595.1 Microcaldota archaeon
CACTGCAGATATACGACGTGAGATTGCACTGGGGGTCTGCATCGACGAATAAGACGCGCTTTCCCTGTTTCTCCAGGGCGTAGCCCAGATGCTGTATGAACGTGGTCTTGCCAACGCCGCCTTTGTTGTTGAACAGAACAATTTGTTTCATGGTTTTCCCTCTCCCCATCTATTCCAGCCGCGATTTTTAACAGTTTAGGAACCGGTTTTCCGTCTTTTAAACCATGTCGATTTCGCGCAAACGGTTGGAGACCATGAGCTGGTACTGGCGCGCAAGAGAATCGGCCTCCTCCTGCTCGCGCGCCTCGGCGAAGACGCGGACATAGTTCTCGGTGCCGGAGGCGCGCACCAGCACCCACGCCGACTCGAAATCTATGCGGAAGCCCCCTTTCAGCGGCTTGAGAAGGGCATGGGAGGGCAGGTCTGACTGCAGCTCTTTCTGAAAGCTGGCGGCGAGGCGCAAATTGGCGCCGGGCGGGCAGGCGATTTTGAGTTTTGACGTGAAGAAGCGGGGCAGGGTGTCCACCCATTCGCTCAGGGGCGCATAGGCCGCCATCTCCAAAAGCTTGCAGGCCGCCAGCACGCCGTCCTTGGCGAGCGAGAAGGAGGGCCACACAATTCCGCCCACTTCCTCGCCGGCCATCGCCACCCTATCTCCAAGAGCATGCACGCGTTCGGAGAGGTAGGGGGCGCCGACGTCGGTGTATTCGGTCTTGGCGCCGTGCGCGGCCGCCGCCTCCTCCACAACACGGCTGGTTGCAACTGTTGTGACGACAATGGGCGAAAGGGAGGAAAAAGAAGAAACGCCCGGCGAGGCGGCGCTCGGGCGCAGCCCGCTTCCTTTCTTTTTTTTCTTTTTTTCTTTTTCCAGCAAAAACAGGGCCCATTTGGCCGAGAGGGCCACGCCCATGTCTCCTGAAATCCAGCGGCCCTTCTCGTCCACGAACGTGACGCGGTCGGCATCGCCGTCCCATGCCACGCCCATGTCCGCCCCGGAGTCAATCACGGCCTTTGTGAGCGCTTTGAGGTTGGCCTGCGCCGGCTCGGAAGGCCGGCCCGGGAAGCGGCCGTCGAGCTTATTGTTTATGAATTTGGCTTTGACGCCGAGAGAGCGCAATATGGCCGGGGCCACCAGGGTGGATGTTCCGTTGCCCGGGTCGGCGACGACGCGCAAAGTATGATGGGAGGCGGAGATTGCACGCCGGTTCACGAAACGAAGGACCGCTTTCTGGTATTCTTCGATGACGTTTGGCACCGCCTCAATTTTGCCCATTTGCGGCCATTCGGGAACCGGATGATGGGGCTTGTTGATGAAATGCGCGATTGATGCGCCGCGCTCGCGCGAAACGGCCACGCCGTCCGCGTCCACGAATTTCAGTGCGTTCCATTCGGGCGGGTTGTGGCTGGCGGTGACGATGACGAGCCCGTCCGCGCCTATGCGGCTTGCAGTCCATTCGGATGCTGGGGCCGTGAGGACGCCCAAATCCGCAACCTGCGCGCCGCCCTCCATCAGCCCGGCCGCCGCGGCCTCGAAAATGCAGGGCGAGGTGAGGCGCATGTCGCGCGCGAGGGCGACAAGAGGGAGAGAAGAAGTTGATTTGCTTTTCGAGATTTTGCCTTTTTTTGTTTTCTCTTTGACGGCTTTCCCTTTTCGGGGGTGCGATTTGACGAAATGGGCGAAACCGAAACCGAGGTCCATGGCCTGCGACGGGCCGAGTTCGTCGAAAAGACCGCGCACGCCGTTGGTGCCCATCGAGAGCGTCATGAGTGGAAATGAGTGGGCAGAGGCTTAAAAATCATCGGCACGGAATGGGAAACGAGGGGATGAGGATGGGTTTGTTTGGTCCTGCGGCGATGACGGGCGGAGCAGTCATGATTGGGTGGGGCATGGCCCGCCCGCGCACCGGAAATGCCCAGACTGAAGGGGCTCTTGATTCCGTTCTTTTGGGCGGTGGCGCAGTGCTGACCGCTGGCGGGATGGCCTGGTCGGTTTCACAGGGCAACGACAAGGGCGGCAAAGGCAAGAAGTAGGAAGGTAGCCCATGAGAGTCCTCGCCGACTTGCACGTCCATTCCAAATACGCCCGCGGCTGCTCGCCGAAGATGGACATAGCCCATATGGCGGCCTCGGCCAAGGTGAAGGGCCTGCAGTTGGTGGGCACCGGGGACGTCACGCACCCGAAATATTTCGAGGAAATAGAAAAAGAAACAAGAAAGGGAGACGGCGGGTTTTTGGTCCGCGAGTCCATTTTTTTTGTTCCTACTGTCGAAGTGAATAATATTTTCGAACTGCCCGCCGGCAAGAAAAGAAGGGTGCACACGCTCGTCGTGCTGCCGGATTTGGAAACTGCCCGCCGCTTCTCCGCGCTGATTTCCCCCGTCTCCAAGCTCGGCAGCGCCGGCCGGCCGTGGGTGCGCAGGAGTTTGGAGAGGATGACCGAGGCGGCGCTTGAGCTTCATCCGAAAATCCTCATCATTCCGGCGCACATCTGGACGCCGTGGTTCGGCGTGTTCGGGGCCAAGGGCGGGTTTTCTTCGCTGAAGGAAGCATTCGGAGAGCAGGCGAAAAACATCCACGCTATTGAAACCGGCCTATCATCCGACCCGCCCATGAATTGGCGCTGCTCCTGGCTCGACGGGGTTCGCATCTTGTCCTTTTCCGACGCCCACTCGCCCGACAATCTGGCGAGGGAAGCCAGCGAGTTCGAAATTGAGAGGATGGATTACGAATTCCTGTGGAAAGCGATTGCCGCGCCCGACGCGCACAACCATCTGGTCCGCACGCTCGAATTTTTCCCGCAGGAGGGCAAATATTTTGCCGACGGGCATCGGGAATGCGGTTTGAGGCTGACAGCCGACGAAACAAAGGCTCATGGCGGAAAATGCCCCAAATGCGGCAAGAAGATAACAAGAGGCGTGCTGGGAAGAATTGATTTGCTGGCAGACAGGCCGGAAGGCGTCAAGCCGGCCGGCGCGGCCCCCTTCACCCACCTCGTGCCCTTGCGCACATTGATTGGAATGGCTCTTGGACAGGGGGCCAAAACACAGAAGGTGGAGAGGGCGTATGATGCGCTTATCACCGCATTCGGGAACGAGATTGCCGCGCTCGAGGCGAAACCCCAAGAAATCGGGAAAAAAATGGCTGGAAAAATCGAACCGGCCGTCTCGAAGAAAATTTCCAACGCAATTTCGTTAATGCAGCAGGAGAAGCTCGAGCTGAAAGCGGGATATGACGGCCAATATGGGGAAGTCGGGCTGCCGAAGAACGAGTAGCTACGGAAGGAACGGACGCGAATACTCGTCTTTTTATCCTTTTTTGCCGTCTATTAGCCCATGAAGGCGGCGGCCAGACCGGACGGGGGCGAGCAGGAGAATCTTCACGAGGAGCGGACAGCCCGCCCGGCGGCGATTCCCGGCGACAACAACCTCGAGAGAATTGTGCAGATGCCCACCTGGCGCGAGCTTCTGATGGATTTGGTGCATTCCAACCAAATCGACCCGTGGGACATCGACGTGGTGGAAATCACCAGAAAATACATCGAGCAGGTCAGGAAGATGACCATGAACGACCTGCGCATCCCAGCCAACCTCATTCTCGCGGCCGCCATTCTGCTCCGCTTTAAATCCGACATGCTGCAGCTCGACGAGCCCGAAGCACAGACAACGCTGGACGAATACTCGGAGCACGTGCCGATGAACGAAATCCCGGTGCTGGAATTGCGCGGCCGCATTCCGCCCAAGCGCCGCGTGACGCTGGACGAGCTGGTGTCGGCGGTGGAAGAGGTGTTCTCGCGCGAGCAGGAGCGGCAGGCCCCGCCGGCAGCGGTGAACATCCCCCCGGCCATCGAAATCCGGCTCGCGGAATTCAACCTCGACGAGCAGATGCTCGCAGTGCAGGGAAAGCTCACGCGCCAGGCGGACGGCGAGGGGCTGGTCGCCTTCTCGGCCCTTTTGGACGAGCCCACGCGGCATGCGGTCGTATATACTCTTCTGCCATTGTTATTCCTGGCCCAGCGCGGCGAAGTGACGCTGGCGCAGGACCCGTTCTTCGGGGAAATATTCATACGCGTGATGCAGGCAAAGAAAGGCGGCAGGAAAAGCGGGGGATGAAAGCGAGAGGCAAGGGCGGGAAAACAGGTTGATTTTATGGCGAAATCCAAGATGTCGGTATATGTGAAGCCCCGGGAGCAGGCCCCGGCAGCGGAAGAAAAGAAAATAGAGGCCACAAAGGCCGAAGCAAAAAAGCCTGAAACAAAAAAGGCCGGGACAAAAAAAGCTGAAGCAAAAAAGGAAACCCGGCAGGTCCTTCTTTCGAACATCCTTACGGCACGCCCGCTCAAGCACCCCCGCCCAGGCGAGGGCGTGGATGACGAGAGCACCCGTATCAAGACCGGAGAGGCTGCCGAATTGCAGGCGGCCGCAGCCGGAGAGGATGAAACGCGGTTGTCCGGCGAGGCCGGACCGCTTCCTGGCATGCCCGTGCCGGCGCCCGATGCGCCGCCCCAAATGCCGGAAATGAATTCCGAAAACGTTTCTTCTTCACCCGGATTGCCCCGTATGCAGTCCAGCGCGCTCGAGCCCCTGCGCATGCTCGAAGCCGCCCTGTTCATGTCGTCGCAGTCATTGCAGGCGGCCGACTTGGGGAAACTGGTCGGCATCGCGGCCGTGGGCCACGTCAGCCGGTTGCTGGCCGATTTGGGCAGACAGTACGAGGCGTCCGGCTCTGCGCTG
>CAYIMK010000081.1:0-4729 GCA_964364595.1 Microcaldota archaeon
ATAATTGCCAAGGATTTGAACGCCCCCTACACTCCGGGCGCGCGCGATTGGGCGTGGATAAAATTGAAGAAGAGCTACGGCGCGCTGGCCGACACGCTCGACGTGGCGATTGTCGGCTATTACCGCGGAGAGGGGGCGCGCACTGGCTTTGGATTCGGCGGGCTTTTGGTCGCTGTTCGAAATGAGGAGAACGGGCATCTGCAGACCATCGCCCGCGTTGGCTCCGGCTTTACCGAAGACGAGATGGTGGAGCTGGAGAAGATGCTGTCGGCCATCAAGAGAAAAACAAAACCCGCCGAACTTGAATCCTCGATTGAGCCCGACTTCTGGGTGGAGCCAAAAATTGTTTGCACCGTTTCTGCAGACGAGATTTCCCTCTCGCCCCAGCACACTGCCGGGCTTGCGAACGGGAAAGGGTATGCTTTGCGCTTCCCCCGCCTCGTTCAGATGCGCGAGGACAAGGGCGTAAAAGACGCGACGACTGTTTCCGAAGTGGAAAAGCTGTATTTGATGCAGAAGACGAGAGGGAGATAGAAAGAATAAGTTTTCAGAGGTTCGCCATCATCGCTTCGAACACTTCTTTTGAAATCAGCCCTTTCTCCTTTTTTGCAAGCGCCAAGGCCCGCATGCCGCCGACCAGATTGTAGGTTTCAATGCCGGAATCTTTCAACAGCTCGCAGGCGCGGGAAGAACGGCCCCCGGTGCGGCAGATGAAAACTAGAGGTTTGTCTTTGGGCAAAGAAGAGGCGCGTTCGGGCAACTCCGTCAATGGCACGTGCACCGCATTCTCATCGTGGCAGGCCTCCCATTCCATGTCGCTGCGCACGTCGACGAGGAGATAGCGGCCGGGCTCGTCCAGATATTCGGAAGGTTCGAGGTTTTGCATGAGAACACCCCCTAGCTTTGCAGCGCCTCGTCAATGGCGTGGCGGTCGAATCCGATTATCCACTGGCCGTTGATGTGCAATTGGGGCACGCCCGTCTGGCCGGTCTGGCTCACCATGCGCTGCGCGGCCGCCCCGTCGCGGCTCACATCAATGTCATTGAATGCCACCTTCTTGGATTTGAGATACTGCTTGGCCATGACGCAATAGGGGCAGACAGGGGTGGAATAGACCTCCACCACCGGCGCGGTGCCGGAGGTTTTTGGCTTGTCCATGCCCATGCGCAGCTGCTGGGCCTTGAGCGCACGCAGGCCGATGAGGTCGTTGCCATCCATCATGAGAAAAGGAGGGGGGAAGAAAAGAAAAAGCCATTAGCCGCCCATGGACGCGCCGTGGCGATGGTCCGCCACCCGCTGCGCCAGATGCGCATTTGGTCCGCGGTTTGGCGGTTGGATTTGCGGTCGGGCGGTTCTGGTCTTTTTTTGGCGCTGGCCTGCGGCCAAGCATTAAATAATCCCCCGCCTTTGCATGCCCCATGTCACTCCCCCCTTTCCATTATCCCAAGGCCGGCCTGCCGCCCGGCTCGTTGATTTATGTTGGCACGCGCCCGAACGAGCCGTTGCGCATAGTGCTGATTCGCTGCCGGCACGGGCAAATGAACGAGCAGGAAGTGCGCGATATTGAAAGCCTGCCAACGCACGCCGCCCCCGGAGAAGTGATGTGGATAAACGTCACCGGACTGGCGGACTCGAACTCCATTGCCGCGCTGGGACATCGCTTTGACCTCCATCCGCTGGCTCTGGAAGACATCATGAACACGCACAGCAGGCCAAAGATGGATGAATACAGCAACTGGCTGTTTCTGGTGCTAAAAGCCCTCACCTTTGACGAGCAGCACGAGCACGTGCGCCGCGAGCACGTCGCGATTGCGGCCAGCCGGGGAGTGGTGCTCACTTTTCAGGAAGCGCTGCCCGACGATTTTGAGGGCGTGCGAACCTCTCTGCGCAAGAATCCCGCCATGATTGGAAAACATGGGGCGGACTATCTCGCGTATTTGCTCATGGATGCGATTGTGGACCGCTATTTTGCGGTGCTGGAGGCGGCTGGCGAGCGCATAAACCGTTTGGATGAGGAGCTGACAGAACGGCCAAAATCCTCGACTTTGCGCCGCATTCAGTCGCTTAAGACCGAACTGATGCGCCTGCGCAGAAACATCTGGCCTGTGCGCGAGGTTCTGGGGCAGCTGGCGGCCATGCCTGAGCGGCGGGTGAGCGCCTACACCAAGGATTATCTGCGCGACACGCAGGAGCACACCATGGAAATGCTGGATATGGTGGAGATGTACCGCGACATGCTCTCCACGATGGTGGAAGTGTATTTGTCGTCGGTTTCGAACAAGACAAATGAAGTGATGAAGGTGCTCACCGTGTTTGGCACCGTATTCATGCCCCTGACTTTCATTGTCGGCATATACGGAATGAATTTCCGCAACCTGCCCGAACTGAACTGGGAATTAGGGTATTATGCGGTGTGGGCCGTCATGCTGGCGGTGACCGGAGTCATGCTTTTGTATTTCAAAAGAAAAGGATGGTTTTAGGCCTGTTGTTTTTCTTCTGCTTTAGGCGCCAGGTTGTTTTTCTTCTGCTTTAGGCGCTAGTTCTTTTTCCAGTATTCCTGCAAATATTTGGGCGCCACTTCGCACGACGAAGGCAGATATTGTTATAAGATTATCTTATAATATTATTATAGGTGAAACCATGACCAACATCAATTTCGAGGTAGCCGGATACAGCGGAACCGTGCTCGAATCCATGCTGCGCAAAGGATATGCGAAGACCAAGACCGAGGCCATCCGCCTCGCGCTTTTCGAGTTCGACCAGAAGCACGCCCTGACGGAGGAGCAGCTCTATGAGAAGGCCGTCGGAAAGATGCTCACCGGCATCAAAAGCGGCCATGAGAAAGTCAGAAAATTCTCATTGCGCGAGCTGGATTAGATGGAATTGCTCAAAACCCGGGAATTTGAGAAGGACATCAAGCGGCTGGACAAGTGGGAACGCGAACTGGTCAGGGAAGCGATTGGGAAGATTCAGAGGGAACCCGGGTGCGGGAAACCGATGGAGCATTTTCGGGACGTGTTTTCTATTCGGCTGAATCCGAAGCGGCTGATTTATTGGCTGAAAAAACCGGAATCAAAGATTGTGCTGCTGATATACAAGAATAGAGATGAGGTTTACGAATATCTTAAGAGGATGGATCTCGGATGAACGCGGCTTGCCTGTTCATTTCTTTTTCCAATATTCCTGCAAGCATTTTGGCGCCACTTCGCCTTTCTTGGCCGCCTCCAGCGCCTCGGCCAGCGCCTCGGCAGCCTCGAAGTTTGTGATGCAGGGCACATTTGCCTCCAGAGCGGCGCGGCGGATTGCAAATCCGTCGGAATCGGCGCGTCCGCCCTTGGAGGGCGTGTTGATGACAAGTTGAACGTGAGCGGCCTGCAGTTCTGACACGAGGTTCGGCGTGCCGTCAGCCAGTTTTTTGAGCACCTTGTGCGGCAAGTTGCCCAGCACGCTCGCAGTGCCGGGCGTCGCAGCGAGAGAATAGCCCAAGGAGACGAGCTTCGCGGCCACTGGCGGCAGGCGCTCCTTGTCGCCCTCCTTGAGCGAGAAGGCGATTGTGCCGCTCATCGGCAGTTTCAGATTTGCGCCGCGAAGCGCTTTGTAATAGGCGAGAGGGAATTCCGCGTCTGCGCCCATGCTCTCGCCCGTGCTCTTCATCTCCGGCCCCAGCACGAAGTCGGCTCCGCGCAGCTTGAGGAAGGGGAATACGACCGATTTGACGGCGTAGAAATCCAGATGGGGCTCGGGTGGCGCAATATCGCGCAGCTTCTCGCCCAATTGCACGCGCGTGGCCAGCTGCAAAATAGGGATGCCGGTGGCCTTGGAAAGGAATGGCATGGTGCGGCTGGCGCGGGGGTTGGCCTCCAGCACGTAGATGACGTCGTCGCGCACAACATACTGGATGTTGATGGCCCCGATGATATGGAGTGCGGCGGAGATTTGACGCGAATATTCCAGTATTTTTTCTTGGATTTCTTTTTTGAGGCGCACCGGCGGCACCACGCATGAGGCGTCGCCCGAATGCACTCCGGCGCGCTCGATGTGCTCCATCAGCCCCGCAATCCAGAGCTGCTCTCCGTCGCCGACGCCGTCGATTTCGCACTCGATTGCCCGGTCGATGTACTGGTCTATGAGCACGGGCCGATTCTCGGACACATCCACCGCCTCATCGATGTAATGGCCCATCTCGGCCTCATCGTATACGATGGCCATGCCGCGGCCTGCAATTACATAGGATGGGCGCACCACCACGGGGTAGCCGACGCGCGCGGCTTCGGAGAGGGCCTCGGCCTTGTTGCGGGCCGTGCCGTTCTTGGGCTGCGCGATGTGCAGTTTGTCCAAGAGCGCGCGGAAGCGCTCGCGGTCTTCGGCGATGTCGATGCCGTCGATGGAGGTGCCCAGCGTGTTCACGCCGACCGCGGCCAGCTTCTCGGCCAGGTTGATGGAGGTCTGCCCGCCGAACTGCACGATGACGCCGTCCGGCTTTTCGTTCTCGATTACGTTGAGCACCTCCTCATAGGTGAGGGGCTCGAAGTAGAGCTTGTCCGAGGTGTCGAAATCGGTGGAGATTGTTTCCGGATTGTTGTTGATGAGAATGGATTCGATGCCCATCGACTTGAGGCAGAATGAGGCATGACACGCGCAGTAGTCGAACTCAATTCCCTGGCCTATGCGGATTGGCCCGGAGCCGATGACGATGACTTTTTTGCGGTCCGAGCGGATGCTTTCATTT
>CAYIMK010000082.1:0-4717 GCA_964364595.1 Microcaldota archaeon
AGCATGAGCAGTGTCTGGTGACCGGGGTCGTCCTCGAATTTCATCACGGCGCCGCGCAGGCTGCCGGTCTTCTCGACCTCGTCGAGCGGGCGGAACGCCACCTTGGCCTTGTAGCGGTGCGAAGGTGCCCGGTATGCGCCGGAGCCCTTGCCGCGTCTTTGCTGTTTGAGTAGTTTGCCCATCGCAATCCCTGTTTGATGATTATACACTCATTATTCTTACACAATCTTGAGCTGCGCCGCGATGTCGTCGGCCTTGCCCTCTTTGAGGCGGATGTAGGCGTGCTTGATGCCGCTCGGCGTGATCTTGGTGTTGACGTGGCCCACCTTCACCTTGAAGAGGCGCTCGATTTCGGCCTTGATTTGCGGTTTGGTGGCGTTGGGCTCGACAACGAACACGAGCTTGTTCTCGAGTTCAATCATGCCGATGGCTTTCTCAGTGGTAATCGGGTAGCGCAGCACGGCAGTGTGCGTGCCGGCGGCCGGATTAAGGGTGGGCGAGAGGGGCGAGATTGTTGATTTTCCCGACTGCGCACCCGGCTTGCCGGCCGCGTTTGTTGGATTTGTTTTCTTTGCTTCAGCCATGAATATCACTTGTTCATCTGTCATTTGTTTATTCGGCTTTCTTGGCGCCGATGGCCGCGAGGGCGGATTTCGTGAATGCGGTAAGCCGTCCGGCCTTTGCGCCGGGCGCCAAATCAAGCACGCGCAGGTGGTTGACGCTCACCACGTCGACGCCGGCGATGTTGCGGGCCGCGCGGGCGAGCGGCGCTTCGTGCGTGCCGACCACCACCAGAAGCGTCTTGGAGCGCCGCGCGCCGCCCTTGCGGGAGCCCACTCCCGAGCGGGGGTGGGATTTCTGCGCGCGCGCCATCTCTGTCTCAAGCCCGAGCTTGAGCAGCAGCTCGCTGATTTGTTTTGTCTTGCTTATTTTTTCCTCAACAGTTGAATCGAAAACAATGGGAAGAATGAGTTTTGCAGGGAGTTTGTGCCCGCGCCGGGCGACTGTTGAGGCCGATGCGGTTGCGGCGATGGCCGAGCGCAGGGCTTTTGCATATTCTTTCTTGTTCATCAGCTCGATGAGTTTCTTTTCCACGTGCGGCGGATGCGCGCGGCGGCCCTTGAACGTGCCGGGGATGATACGCGCCTTGCCCCACTTGCCTTTTGCCAGCACCTCGTGGGCTCGCATGGCAATTCCGTGGTTCTTGATGGAGCCGAAGTCGTCCTTGCGGCCGCGGTAGCGTGCAGATGTCTGCATGCCGGCGCGCGGGAAAGGGCCCTTTGGCTGGTAGAAGTATGACTGGTCAGAGATGGCGGCGCGCGAGATGAGGTCGGCGCGCACCGGCTCGTCGAAGGCGCTGGGCAGGTCGGCTGTGCCGAGCGACTGGCCGTCGGTTCCATATACGGGGACTTTGGATGTCATGAATATCACGTAGTAATCTATATCGCGTCAACCTAATTCTTGGGCTGCAGCGAGATTTCGCGCATGTCTGGCGCCTTCACTTCAGTCTTTCTCACCGCTTTGCGCAGGCGCACCAGGCGCTTGACAGGGCCGTTGAGCGAGCCCTTGATGAGGATGCATTCGTTCCTGACAACGCCATAGTGCGGGAAGCCGCCCTGCGGGTTGATGGCTGCGGGCTCCACCATCTTCATGACGCGCTTGTTCAGCTCGGTGCGCTTGTGGTAGCCCATCTGTCCGGCGTGCGGAACAGTGTAGAGAACGTAACCCGGGTGCCATGCGCCCAGAGTGCCGGCGTGGCGGACCTTGCCGGTCGCCTTGCGGCGCTGGGTCATGATGCCGTGGCGCTTGACCGCGCCCTGCCAGCCCTTGCCGGTCGTGATGGCCACGGCGTCAACATATTCGCCGGGCTTGAAAACCTCGGATGCCTTGATTTCCTTGCCAACAAGGCTGCGGGCAAATTCGAGCTTCTCGGCCATGTCGTGGCCGCCGACAGCAATCATCATCTTGTCGGCCCGCTTGCGGCCGAAGCCGGTCTTGTGCGATTGCGCGTATGCCAGAACGAAAATTTCAGAAACAGAAGAAGGTTCGAGCTTGTTTTTTGCTTTCGGCTTGTTTCCCAGGAGTTTGAGGATTTTCGCGTCCTCGGTCAGTTCATCGGCGAGCGTCTGGCCGTACTTCATGCCGCGCACGCCGTAGACCATCATGGGGGGCACTTCGAGCACGGTGACTGCGCCGAAAATCTCGTTGCCCGCGTTCGGTGAAGTGGAATCATCTATATAGGAAACAGTTGTCATGCCGGCCTTGTAGCCAGCGAAGCCCAAAAGGCGTTTCTCGGTGCTGGCCGGCCAGGCGCCGATGCGCGGCATCTGCCCTTCCGCGCGCTTGCGCGGGCGCATGGCGATAGAACCTCTTCGGTGAGAGTGGCGTCCCGACATAATATCACATATAGATTATTGCGTATACTGAATTATTGCGCATGAATTCTGTTAAATCATCGATTGGCCTGCATCGATTCCGACGCGCCTAGATGATTCCTGACATTATAGCCAGGAGTGTCATCTTACGTTTTGGGACGTAAGAAGATGTAATGCTATGGAGACAAGGGTTTAAAAAGATTGAGCCGACGGGCGCAGGGGTGAAAAGTGGCTATGCGGATTTGAGCGCCGCCGCAAGAGCGCGCAAGAAGTACTCATGCACCCTGGTTGTCCTTATCTCCGGGTGGCACGTGGCGCCGAGGTAGAAGCGGCCGGGCATTCTCTGCTCCACGATGACGGGCTCGTTGGATTTGGGGAGGCGGGCCAATATTCTCACGCCGGCCGCCTCGTCCACCTTCGTTATCTTCGGGGCGCGGATGAATGGGATTCTCATCTTTGGCAAAATCTCGCTTTCCAAAACAGATTCAAACGAATCGATTTGCGCCCCATACGCATTGCGGCTCACGCCGACGTCCATGACGTCGAGGCCCTCCTGCCCCTGCATCTTGCCCTCAACTTCCTTGGCCATGAGGATAAGGCCGGCGCAGGTTCCAAAAAGTCCGGGTATGTTTCTCGTTGGCTCGAGCATGCTGTTTTTTTGGAGGAGGAGGCTCATGGTGGTGCTTTCTCCGCCGGGCATGAGAAGCCCCTGCAAGCCCTCCAGCTCCCTCGCCGTGCGCACTGTGCGCAGTGAGATTGGGATTTTGGCCTTGTCGGCCGCGCCTCTCACCGCGTCGAGGTGTTCATGCACTCCGCCCTGCAAGGCCAGCACGCCGATTTGTAGCATGCATGGATTAGGGCAGGCGGGTTTTTATTTTTGGTTATCCATAAATGTTGTTCGATGGCCTCAAAAAAGTCTATCCCGGACGTTTCAGCTCAGACGAGAGATGCCAGCGGCGTCAAACCGCATGGATACGCGCTTCGCAGGTGGAACCATGCGATGGTGCACCACTACAACAAAATCAAATCGACCCTCAACGCCGCCAAATCGTCGACTGACGGCGGCAAGCCGGCCAAAAACGTCACTAACCACGCGGTGCCCATGATTTTGTTCCTTTCCTGCACCGGGGTGCGGGATTTGGAGGCCAAGCTTGGCAAGCCGGTCGAGACGCTTGATTTTTCAAACTCGGAAGTCTTCGAACTGCCGGTCTTCGGCGGTCGCTATTATACGTCATTGCAGAACTTGGCCAACCAGATAACCAACTACGCATCCAATCATTTGAACTGCCCGCTGTCAGGCAACGACGCCCTGATGCAGTTCCTCGCATTTATCCGCGAGGGGAACACCCGCGTCGAGGCCGCCAAGATGATGAGACCAAGGTCGGCTATCTAACGCGGCCGGCAGACTTTCTGCCGGGGGCAGGCCCGGCCCGAACCCCAACCACTCCATTTAATATCTCATGTGCGTTGGCCATCCGGGGTCCACTTGAACAAGCAGCTCTTCTGCATTCTGGCGGCGTTCGTTCTCCTTATCGCATTCTCCGGCTGCGTGCAGCCATCGCCCGGCCAGAATTCCCAGCCGCAGCCGTCGCCGGCAAATACAACCGGCAACGCCAGTTATGGGCAGCCGCTCCCAAGCCAGCCGCAGGCGCCGTCTGATGCAGGCGGAGCCGTTGGGGGGCAAACGCCCCCAAGCCAGCCGCCGGTGCGGGCGAACACTTCAGCGGCCAGGAGCGTGAAATGCCAGAACGTCCTCTCCTTCCACAACTTTACCGATCCGCGCGAAGGCGCGTTCAGCCTCGACGTGCCGGACGGGTGGGCGGTGACCAACGGCTCGGGGCTCATCCGGCCGTACATCGACGCCGGAATCGCTTTCGAGGCGAAGTCGCCGCAAGGCCAGGCGTTCTTTTTCCAGGACCCGTACGGCTACATCTACGCGACGCCCAACGCGTTGCTTAATCTCTCAGGTTTTGGGGAGGGTTCGCTCTACAGCCCCTCCGGCGGGCTGTCAAAACCGATGATGGTGAAACGCTACATGCGCGCCTCCGAGTTCGCGTCCGCACTTCTTGCCAGCACCGGCGTGCATGTAGTCAATGCGAAGACAAGCGAGCGGCCCGACTTGATTCTCCAGACCGGCAACCCCCTCATCACGCAGCAGTCCGCCTCCGAGACGACCTTCGACTACTTCGAGGCGGAGATAAAAATCAGCGGCGTGCTGGTGGTCAGGACCGCACTTTTGGAAAATTCCGGGACCGGCTTGTGGTCGGCCTCGGTGATGGAATACCAGTCCCCGGCCGCGCTCATGAACGAGACCGAGCTGGATGCGCTTGTCATGCAGCGCT
>CAYIMK010000083.1:0-4708 GCA_964364595.1 Microcaldota archaeon
CCAGCCGGAGTCGTTGAATCCGAAGCCACGCTTGGGCGCGCCGGGGGCCGGCTCTTGGGAGCCTCCGACGCACCGACGGCCCTCTGGGGCCGTCGATTGCCCCCGCTACCCTGGGAAGCATCCCCCCCCTCCCGTCGTTTTCCAAAACTAGTTAGCTTATGCGTTGCAGGTCCAGCACGACTTGTACTAGCGTGGGGGAATAGGTCTGCACCACTCTCCACGCGCGCAAAACAAGCTTATGGCCCGTTTTCTCGGCCATTTCCTGCGCCTGTGTCAAAACGTCTTCCATCGGCTTCTCGGCCCTGCCAAAGGCGTACAAATGAATGATGGCGCCTGTCCTGGCCGCGCCCAGAGCCGCTGGCAAAAAGCGCAGGGATTCTGTCGGGTGCGGCATGATGATGCGGTCGGCAAAGGAATGGAAACGCGAGCGGGGGCTGTCCGCGCCAGCCAGCACGTCCTCCACATCTCCTTCGATGGCCTCTATCTTCTTGCATTTGTTGAGCGTGATGTTTTCTTTCATCATTTCGACTGCGTCGGGATTCAGCTCGATGGCCATGATTTTGGCCGGCTTGGCATTTGCCGGCGTTTTTTTCTCGGCCAAGACGGCATATGGCCCAACGCCGGCGAAAAGCACGAGCACGTTTTCGTCTTTTTTTATTTGTTTGATGACGCGCATGCGCTCCGAGGCCATGCGGGGATTGTAATATGCCTTGTTGAGGTCGACCAAAAACGAGCAGCCGTTCTCTTTCGAAATAGTTTTTGTCTTTTTCTCCCCTGCGATGACAGATACTGGGCGGATGCGATACGGCCCGCCCGTGCCCCCGGTCTTCTTGACAACTGTTTTCACGTGGGGGTAGAGGCGCATGATGGCGCGGGCAATCTCCTTTTCTTTCGGCTCCAACTCTGCGCCTATTTCGAGCATGGCAATATCTCCGATGACATCAAACGAGGAGAGCACGTGCTCGAACTCGACAGGGGTAAGAACGCCGCTCAACTCGTCGTGCAGGGATTTGGGCCTTTTTTTTGCTGCCTGAAGCGTCTTTTTCACAACCGGCCCGAATCCCAGCTTGCCCGCCCACTCCTTTCCCGAAGTGCGGATAGGCAAATAGACGAACGCGCCCTCGCGCCCCACCTCGTACTGGCTGCAAAACACGCCTTTTGCCCGCAGGGCATCCAGCGCTTTCTGGGCATCATTTTTTGCTGCTTTGAGGCAAAGCGCCATGGTTGCATACACCCGCGCTCTTTAGGCAATCACGATGCTCGGCTTGCCGGGCAGGGCATTGGCCGCTTTGGCTGCCAGCTCGGCCGGCGCATCCTCTTCGGCCAGCACTCTCACTTCGGCAGCCCCGAACTCCTTTGCCAGGAATTGGGCAGCTTCTGCCAGCATTTCCTTCTCCTCTCCCGACTCCATGGCCGTGCCCGTGATGGCTCCGATGTTCTTGATGAGCTTGCCGGCCATCTGGGCCACCGCCGGCTGGCGTGATGCCAGCTCCGCATCCCTCTTCGCCTCTTCCATCACCAGCCTGATGTTCTTGTGCTGCGCGACGAGGGCGCGCACCTTCATTTTCCATCCAGCGTGCACGATGAATGTGATGGAATTCGCCCGCTCGCGCTTGAGCAGCTGCATGATGTGCCTCACGTCCTCCATCACGTCCTGCAAATGCTGCTCGCCCCTCCCAAGGGCCGCGTCGATTTGTTTTTCGTCGGCCGGGGGGAAAGGAGCGGCCACGGCCAGCGGGGCCTGCGGGAGATATTTCTTCTTGTCTCCCAATTTTTCCCAGAACTCCTCGGCCACGTGCGGCATGAAGGGCGCGACGAGGAGCGTCCAGTATTCGAAGAATTCGCGCAAATCGAGCGAGGGGGAGCGGCGCGAATACCATTGCAAATCATTGACGGTGTCGTAGAGAAGCGCCCTGGCGAGGGGGCGCAGCTGGAATTCCCCGTATTGCAACGCCGCATCGCGAACTCGGGCGTGGAGGCGGGAATAGAACCAGCGGGAGATGCGGGTTCGGGCGGGCGCCCGAGCGCCCGTTTTTTTTGTTTTTTTGTTTTCTGTTTCCGTTTTTTTGCTTTCATCCATAGTTTTTTCAAGCAAATTCTCGAGCATGTTGATGCGGCTGATGACGCCCTCCGCCGCCGCCTGGTTGAAATCCGAGTCTGCCTCCAATTCCGCCGATGATGTCACCACAAACCTTATCACGTCGGTCCCGTAATTGGCGATGGCTTTTCGCAAGGGCAGGATGTTGCCCATGCTCTTTGACATCTTCCTGCCCTCCATGGTGACGAATCCGTTGGACACCGTCTGCCTCGGCCAGTGCATTTTCCCGAAGATGGCCGTGTGGTTGAACACGAAGAATGTGAGGTGGTTGTGCACCAGGTCATGGGCCGAATGCCTTGAATCTAACGGATACCAGTAGAGGAATTCAGCGCGGGCAGCTTTCCAGTCAGGAGTGATGCCGGCCCGCTCTTTTGGCTCTTTTCCAAGAAGCACGAAATCGAAGAACGAATCGTCGATGTTTTCGATGCCGTCCGCCTTCTCTATCTTTTTCACGATGTGCGCGATGGTGTAGAACGCCATGTAGAGCGTGGAGTCCGAGAGGGCCTCAATCATCTGCGTTTCATCGAAGGGGAATTTCGTGCCCAGGCCCGACGCGCGGGTGCACGCCTTTTCTTTCAGCCAGCCGATGGTGTATTCGTAGTCGCGGCGCAGGCCGGCCGGCAGGATGCGCATGGAGGCGAGCGCCTCGCGGGTTTTGCCTTTCCATCTCTCATCCCCGTAATTGATGAACCACTGGTTCTCGACCTGCTTGACCACGCAAAGCGCGCCGCAGCGGCAGTGGACCGGCGCGTTGGCCAGAATATGGATCTGGATGGCGTGCTGTGCGCGAACGAGATCATCCTTTATTTTTTCTTTTGCCGCAATTCCGTTCATCCCGGCGTAGGGTGCCGCCTTCATCTTGCCGTCATGGGCTTCGAGCTTGTAGAGCTGTTTGGTGGCCTCCTCAGCTTTGGGGTCATTCTGGTTTTTCACGCCCATCTTCCGGCATATCTCCCCTGCCGGGCATGCGCCAAAGCCCGGCGTGTCCAGCACCTGAATGGGCGGAATGGATGAGAGAAGATTGAGGTCTTTGAGGGCCAGATAATCGAGTGGAGCGTGCGCAGGCACCGACATCACCAATCCAGTGCCAGTGCCCGGCTCAACAAAAGAGGCGGGCAATATCGGGACCGGGTGTTTGCTCATCGGATGAACCGCCTTTGTGGCCAGCAGCTTTTCTGCCGGCACGTCCTTGATTTTTTGCAGCGACAGCTGGTGCGAGAGAGAATCAAACGCCTCCTGCGTCAGGTAGAGTTTTTTGCCGTGCTTGGCGATGACCGCATCAGCCAGAACATACTTCGCATCAGGGTTCACCCACAAATTCGTCACGCCCGGCAAGGTCTCGGGCCTATACGTGATGGTGGCAATGTTGCCCTCGCCCGCCTCGAACAGAATGGCAGTGACTTCTTCAAGCTCCGGGTCAACATCCCCGCGGGTGTCATGCCCGCCCACCGGCTGCTTGTCGGACGGGCACCATGGCACCGGATGCGAGCCGTGGGTGATACAGCCGGCCTCATGCAGTTTGCGGAACTGCCATTGGACGAACTTGTTGAAAACGGAATCAAAGGTGTAGAACTTGCGCCTCCAGTCGATGGAATAGCCCATCTCCAGCATGCCTGCCTCGATTTCGGCCGAGAAATACAGCACGAGGTCGCGCGGGTTGGTGAGCTTGGAGGTGGTGGAGGGGGGAATGCCGTAAATCTTGTCAAAGATTTCGAACAGTTCTGGGTCTTTGGCCTCTATCCTCTTGGCCATGGCCAGAATAGGCGTGCCGGTCACGTGGAACGCCATGGGAAAGAGCACGTTCCGGCCCTGCATGCGGCGGAAGCGGGCGTAGATGTCGGTGGTGGTGTAGGTGCGGGCATGCCCGATGTGCTGGGGTGAATTGGGGTAAGGAAATGCGGCGGTGAGATAGAACTTGGAGCCATTGCCAGCCTCGGGCTCGAAAACCTTGTCTTTCTTCCAGCGCGCCTGCCATTTGGTATGAAGACTGTGGAAATCCATAGTCTTGTTTGGCGGAATAGGATTAAATCAGTTCGTTCCAGACGTGCTGGCGGAGTGTGGTAAAAGAAGCATTATAAGGTTGGATGGAGGCATAATCTAGGAGTGAATAACATGCGAGCTATCCCGAAAATCAAAATCAAGGCGGTCGAGAGCAGGATCAACGAAGGGAAAAGCGGCGGCCTCCATTCGCTCCAGTATACTAAATATCACAAAGCCCCGGACGCTGTCATCAAGCAGCGTTTCGAGCTGCTGCAAAGTCATCTTGCACTCCTGAACCTGAGCGAGCCGAGCCGGGCCCAGTACGCCTCTGCCATCGCTTCCCTTCAAGCCAGCAAGAACAGAACCTACCCTCCGGGCACAGCAAAGCAGATTTCCACTCTTTATCTGGATGCCTTGAAGGAGTCCAAATCAAACGGTTTTGAGCATCGGATGATTTCATGATTTCCATAAACACTGCCCCGTCCGTCTACAACTTCTTTGCCTACAAAGCGAATGCGGGCGTCCAGCCGGTGAGGGCCGTTGGGGGCATCCCCTTCAAGCTGCCCGAGCGCCATCTGGCGGCCGGGGTGCCGTTCGGACAGTCGGGGACGCAGAATGCGTTGCGGGTGG
>CAYIMK010000084.1:0-4659 GCA_964364595.1 Microcaldota archaeon
GGCAAGACCCCCGCCAGATGCTGCTTCAGACTTTACGGGGAAGCTGAACAGATACCAAAAGAAAACTGGTTCGCGCCCTATTTTCGAAATTCTCGACTGATTGATTTTCAGCATTTCCTGATTGTTTTTTCTTTGTTTACTCTCTATTTTCCGCCTTTCAAATCCACCAAAAGCGAAGTGCCGCCCGCCAATTTGAGCGCCGGCCAGGCCAGGATGCCCCTCTCCTTCTGCCGCTCGTCCGCCAGCGCGAGCGCAAGCTCGGAATAGAATCCGGCCGCTTCCGCCGAAGCGTTGCGCAGCGGCAGGCGCATGAGGCTGCTCTCGGACGCGCGCACCCATTCTTCGGCCTCATCGGCCCCGAAGGTCTGCGCGAGGTTGATTTGGTATTTGAGGGCAAGCGGGCCGGCGTAGCGAATAAGGCGGCCGGCCAAATCATTGTGGCGGCCGGCAGAAGAGGGAAGAGCAAGCCTATCAGAGCCGGCCGCGCTTTTTTTGCGCCCTGCTCTTCGGCCTTTGGGGAGGGGGAAAACCGGCCGCGGCATATGCGGCGGCCCATCATCAAGTTCGGTTGATTCCGCCTTTGCGGCGCTCGGGATTTGGCGGGAGCGGAAGCGCGCAAGGGGGGAACGGCCTGAAGAAGCTGATGCAGTCTCGCCATCCGCGCCGTCCAATCCAGATGGTGTGTTTGTCATATGCGCTCCCCTATGCAGCCAAGAACGACCAGCCCAGCAGCGCGCCGACGGCCGAGCAGATGATGTTGGTGGTCGCCTTGTTGCCGATGCCCCTCTCCTCCAGCACGCCCGCAATTGAATCGGCGAAAGAGCCGGCAAAGCCAATCAGCCCTATGCTGACCATCTTCCACGGAGTGATGGAGGGCATGAGCGCCAGCGCGGCCACTCCGATGAGCAGCCCGCCGTCGAGGCTCAGCAGCGTTCCGAACGCCGAGATGCAGCCGCTCTCGCCCCGTTTCGCCGGCTGCCAGGTGAGAAGCGAGCGGGGCTGCCCGCCCAGCACGCCCAATTCTGAGGCGAATTTGTCGGCAGTGACCGCCGCCACCGCGCCCACATACGCGCCCCAGCCTATGCCTGGCGCTGCGAGCGCTGCGATGACCGGCACCAGCCCGTTGGCCAGCACGTTCTCCCAACTGCGCTCGTGCTCATAGAGCCCCATCTCGCGCTTTTTGGAATGCCCGTATTTCGTGACTCCGACCGAGGCGGCGAGGAAGACCAGGAAGATTGGGAAGAAGAGGACGCGCTGGGCCGTCCAGTCGGCGTAAAGGACCAAGGCGCCCATGATGAGCGCCAAGGAGAGGCCGAATTTGTCGAGCATCGCCGCATTTGTGGCCATGCTCTTCTCATGGACGCGAGGTCTAAAAGGGTTTGCGAAACGCGAAATCGACGAGGATTGGTTTTCGCCCGGTCCGGGACAAAACGCCTGCAAAACACTTATATACATCCATTGTATATCTCTATACGGTGATTGTATATGAAATCCACCATGCTCCAATATGACGGCAGCGTCGAGCAGGCGGTCGCGCGCCTCCTACAGATGGGCGTGTTCAAGTCCAAGGCCGACATCTTCCGCATCGGTGCCATGGAACTGGCCGCCAAATACGGGGCCGTCAAGACCGAGGAGGAGGTCATCGACGAGATGATGGCCCGGGATGCGGAAGCCGCCTTCAAAAAAGTCAAAAGCGGCCGTGCCAAGCTCTATCGCCTCGAGGATCTCTAGGTGGTTTCCATGGCCACCAGCGGCTCTTATCGAATCTACCTGAGCGATGGCGCCATCCTCCAGTTGAACGCCCTTGACCGTTCGGTGCGCGAGCGTATCCACAAGAAGTTGGCGCAACTGGCCATTCTGCCTCCAGCCCGCACGCTGCATGGCTATTCTGACCGGTGGGTGCTGGAAATCGGTGATTATCGCGCGCTCTATTCCATCGATGAGAAGAACCGGACCAAGATTGTCGCCTTCATCGGCGCCCACAAGGAGTACCAGCGGCGCTACGACAAGATGTTCGGTAAAAAATGATGCGTTTTCTTCGCGGGGTTGTCGTCTTTTGGGTCGGGTTCAAAAGCATTTGCGCCCTTTTCCCATCGATGCCCGAAATGATGGTGACAAAATCGGACGGCACCCTCGAGCCGATTGACTACAACAAGGTCCGCGAGGCCCTGCGCCGCGCCGGCGCGTCCCGCACTCTTTGCGACGAGGTCGTCGAATCCCTGCAGTCCAGGGTCTATCCCAACATCCTCTCATCCAAAATCTACCAGCTCGCTTTTTCGGAACTTCGCGACCTGCGCCCCGGCGCCGCCGCGCGCTTCGCCCTCAAATCCGCCCTCATGAAACTGGGGCCGGACGGCTACCCGTTCGAGACGTTCGTGGGCGCGCTGCTGAAGGGGCGCGGCTATTACACCGAGCTTCGTCAGATTTTGCAGGGCCGCTGTGTGTCGCACGAGGTGGACGTGGTGGCCACGCGGCCCGCAATTCCCAACCATTCGCCCACCAAAGCCATTGTGGAATGCAAGTTCCACAACGCGCCCTACATGCGCTGCCACATCCAGTCTGCTTTGTATTCATGGGCCCGTTTCGAGGACATCCATTCGAACGAGGCATCTATAGATTCTGTGTGGCTGGCCACCAACACCAAATTCTCGTCAGACACCATCGCCTATGCAGACTGCATAGGCCTGAAACTATTGGGCTGGGGCTTCCCGGCCGAAGAGAGCATACAGGTTCGCATAGAGGAGCACAAGCTTTACCCTATTACGATTTTGCCGAACCTGAATCGGCGCACCTTCGACATTTTGCACGCGGCCAACATGATTCTGGTGAAGGATGTGCTGGCCACGCCTGAAGAGAAATTGAAAAACATGGGCCTGCCTGCAAATATTGTGGAGAGCCTGAAAGAGCAGGGAAAACAGGTTATGTCGGCAAGGGGATAAGATGCCGGCGCGGGGTAAACCTTCCCCTCCCACCGGAAAGTTACCCTCTCCAAACGGAGAAGGGCTTCTTTTCCAATATCTTTCATGATGCCAACGGAACTTGCGCCCATCGCGCATACTGGCCGTAATCGGCGCCGCTCACACGGTGTTTTAAATAGTTATACTGGTAGGTATAACTTATTCACTGGTGGTTCCATGGCCGAAATCTACGAGAAAGGGCAGGTAGTCATTCCAAAGTATTTACGGGACATGTTCAATCTGCGCCCAGGCAGCCAGGTCTCCTTCCATGTGGAGAACAACCGCATCTACATCGACCCCGCCGTTGAGGTGCTGGCCGAGATGGAGCGGCTGGCCGCAGGCGGGACCAACACGTTCGAGCAGACCCAAAGCGAGATTTTGCGGATGAAACAAAAACGGATGGAGAGGATACGCCATGTTCCTGGACTCTAATGTGTTCATCCACCGCTTCCGTGACGATGCGCGCATGAGGGAGCCATGCCGGCGGCTTCTGGAGCGCGTGGCTCATGGCGAGCAGCAAGCCGTTATCAGCCCCATGGTGCTGGACGAGGTCGTCCATCATCTGATGGATTACAAAGGAGTCGAATACGCGCTTTCGGTCTGGGCCACTATTCGCAAGATGCCGAACCTGAAGGTGGCTCCGATTGATGATGCGGTGCTGGCCCACGTGCCGGGCTTCATTCAGGCGGGTTTGGAGCCGCATGACGCTTTTCATGCGGCCGTGATGAAGGCGAATGGATTGTCTGTGATTTGCAGCTATGACAAGGACTTCGACAAGGTGAAAGGGATTAAGAGGCAGGCGCCGAAGTAGAATTCTTGCATTCAATTGTGTCCAGATACTCCAATTTCGCCTGCATGTTGAACTCGAAGTTCGGAATGTCCCGGCTGTTCAAGAGGCCTCCGCTCATTTTTTCGGCCTGCAGGGCATCTTCCACCGCCGCCTCAGTGTTATTCAGTCTGTAATTGGCGACCGCCCGCAGGTAATAGATTTGAGAGCAGTCGAGGCTGCCGCCGGTTTTGCACTTGGCGGCGGCTTTAGCGGCATCTTCGATTGTTCCAGAATAATTGCCGAGATAGCACCGAATCATGGCCCTGGACATGTAGTTCGATGCATTGTTTGCACCCAGCGCAATGGCCATATCATAATCTTTCAGGCTTTGCTCGGGCACTTGGTTGAACTGTAATCGGATGGAGGCGCGGGAGACGTAATAACGGGAGTCCTGTCCATACAATGCGATAGCCTGGTCGAGGTCAGTCAGCGCGGCCTCTGGCTGTTTGTTCCAATATTCGGCGTCTGCCCGATAGGCCAAGATGACGCTCTGTGATTTCTTATCTACGCCAAACGGGTTGGCTTGCACGCGCTTCAGCGTCTGGCTGAACTGCTCAATCGCTCCCGAATAATCGGACGTCTGCTGCAAGGCCAAGCCTTGCTGGAGCATCCGGTCCGGCTCCATGAAAAAATACCAATAATAGAGGCCGTACAAAACAAGGACAACGCCAATAGCGCCGGCGAGAACCAATTTGCGTTCCATTCGCCGCCCCCTAATCCTTCTTCTGCAGCACTGATGCGAACTGCTGCATGAGCGCCGCGGTCTTGTCCAGCGCGGCCTGCACCTCTTTCTCGCTCTTGCATCCTGTGCAGATGATTTTGCCGTTCTTGAACAAAAGCAGGCTTGACTTCGGGTCCTTTATCTTGAAGATG
>CAYIMK010000085.1:0-4654 GCA_964364595.1 Microcaldota archaeon
TATTCGTAACATTATGTATTTAATTAAAGGCAGTTGGATATGGTTATGCAAAGCATCAGTCCGAACGCTGCCCCTCTTAAGGAAGGACCCGCGCTGCAAACACCGATACGCGTCGCCTACATCACGTCTATGCGCGAGCTGGAATCCGAAGGCGTCGGCGGCCTCATCCAGCTAGATTATGACACGCTCTCCACCCTGCTTTCCTACCGCCGCGACGGCCAGGCACCGCAGCCGGGCGACCCTGTCTCCCACCACTGGGATCACCGCGCCAATCAGACCTATCAAGTGGTCGTAGTCATCACCGATGACGACCTTCTCAACCCGCTCACGGCAACCGACCCGACCCCCAACACGCGCCGGCGCATCCTCGCCAGCGGCCTGCCGCACGAGGAAATCCCCTCCAGCGGCTGGTGCTCCATCAAGAGCAATCCGTCCGCCAAGGCCGAGGCCAAGGCGGCCTATGAGCAGCGGATTCTGGACGTGGCCACTAAATACGGCGTCGACGTCATTATCTCCGACTCCTACACCCGCCTCTTCGGTTCGACCGCCCTCAATGAAATGGGCCACCGCATCCTAAACATCCACCCTGCCTACACCCCGGACCTGCCGGGCATCACGCCCACAATAGATGGGGCATTCCGCCACGGCCTCTTCCGCCGCATCAACTCTTCCGAGAACTTCATCACGCGCCATGGCGAGCGGTTCTATCACATCCCCCTGCGCTACGAGCACCTCTTCTCGGCGCACGATGCGGCCGGAGTCCTGCGCGGGTTCCACAACCGCCGCATCGTGTTCGGCCCGCAGTCGCGCGAGCGCGTCGCGGCGGCCAACGGCCACGACCTCGTGGTCACCGACAACAAGGGCCGCCACTACCTCATCGCGCGGCGCAACGGCCAAATCAACGTGCTGGAGCACGAGGTCTCACGCGCCAACGAGCTGTTCGTCAACCGCTTCGCGCGCACGTCTATCGAAGTGGATGGTCGGGGCCAATACTGGCTGGTTACGCCAGTGAACGGCGAGCGGGGCCGCTTCTCTGCCAGGACTGGCGCCACGTTCCATGAAATAGATTCCGGCATCGACACGGGCCGCATCCTTCACTTCGCCCGCTCCACTCCCATTCGCAACATGGACACCTCCGCCACCGCCAGAATGGCGGGCCGCCCGCGCAGTCCATCAATTGACGAGGGCTCCGAGCGCCACCGCGACGGCATCCAGACCTTGCGCGAGCGCAACTATGCCACCAAGAACAACGTGCTCAAGATCGGCATCCTCCAGCACCTGCACAGCACTCAGATGCGCGAGCGCGTAGTGCAGGCCCGCGAGTCCAGTCCGACGCAGAGGCTGCAAGCCAATTGAGCGGTGCCTCCATGCCCTCCCCCGACTCCAACACCGACCCGGCGCTTGAGAACCTCCTGGCAGAACTGGTCTCAATCCCTTCGGCCGCGCCGGAGGAGAAGGCGCTCGCCTACTTCTGCGCTGACCGCCTGCGAAAGAGCGGCTTTGTGGTGCATCTGCAGGAATGGGCGCCTGGCCGCTTCAACGTCATCGCCCAGAAGGGCCCTGCATCCCCCTCCTTGCTTCTCTCATCGCATCTCGACACCGTGCCTGCCTTCAACTGGGGCGAGCGCAACCCATACTCTTTGGAAAACGAGGGCGAGTACGTGCGGGGCCTTGGCGTCTATGACATGAAGGGCGGGCTTGCGCTCATTTTGCGCGCCATCACCACTCTGAAGCCCTCGGCCAAGATGGGGCTCCGCGTGGTGCTCACTTCCGACGAAGAACTCATCTCAGCCGGCACGTGGGCCGCCGCCAACGCCGGCCACTACGGGGGCGTGGTGCTGGCCGTGGTGCCGGAAATAGTGGACACGCCAACGACGATTTCGCAGACGCCGTTCACGCACGAGCCACTGCCGATTGTGCTGGGCCGACGCGGCCGCGCCGTCTACAAGGTGTCTATTAACACGCCCTCTATTCACGGTGCGGAAGGGCGGGGCATGAGCGCGCTCGACGTGGCGAGCCAGATTCCGGCCGCGCTTCGCGCCATCTCCATGCCTGCGCACCCGCGCCTGCCGGCCGCCTCCGCGTTCGTGCGCCGCATAACCGGCGAGTCGCAGGCGCTGGAGATTCCCACGCAGGCGGAAGTTGACATCGACGTTCACCTTGTGCCCCCCCACACGCATGAGACGTTCGGCGATTTCCTGCGCCGGGAGCTGGGCCGCCGCCTGCAGCTGCCGCCAGGGGGGCGTTTCGAGCTTTCCCTCCTGCCGCGCTCCACGCCCTATTTGCAGCCCTATGAGGCCGACCTCTCCAATCCTTATGTCAAGCGCCTGATGGCCGCCCTGCCCGGCGACACCGCTTCCCGCGTCGAGTACGGCCTCACGGTGGCCGACGAGAACATCCTGGCCATGGCCGGCATTCCCTGCATCTCATGGGCGCCCCGCGGCGGGTGCGCGCACACCTGCGACGAATGGCTTTCGCGCCGTGATCTGGCCCGCCTCGGCCAACTCTACCCAAGTGTTTTGCAGAAGTTTTTGGAGCAGTAATGATTTTTCACGGCCTCGTTCCGCTTTCTTCGCGCCCCCCAACTTTCTTCTTGCCTCAAATAAAACTTTTTCGCATCGAATTGTCTGCCTCTTCACACCGCTTTTAAATGGCCTGCCGGTCGTATCTTCTTTCAACACCCCCAAAGGTGACTTGCTATGGAACCCAACTCCCTCGAATGCCCCGATTGCGGCGCGCAAAAGCCCCTGAGCACAAGCATGGAAATCGGCCAGCTGATTTCCTGCCAGGACTGTGGCGCGCGCCTGGAACTGCTCTCCATCTCGCCTCCCAGCATCGGCCACGCCCCGCAAATCGAGGAGGATTTCGGGGAATAGGGCGCAAACCTGCGCGCATCTTCATCGGCGGATAGGCAATTCTTACGGTGTCCCTATGGCGAAACTGGCTCTAGTCTGTACGATGCTCACTCCCGAGAACATGGCCCTCAAAAAGGCGGCCGAGGACGCCGGCGTCGAGTTGAACGTCATCCGTGACGAGCAGCAGGCGTACGCCTTGGCGTCTGACCCAATTTTCGAGGGCCTTGACGTCCTGCTGGCGCGCTCCTCTTCCTTCACCCGCTCTGTCTATCTCTCCAAGCTGGCCGAGGCGGCCGGCGTGGTTTCCATCAATTCCAGTTCTGCGCAGCAGCTGTGCGGTGACAAGGCGCTCACCAGCGCCTTTCTCATGCAAAAAAACATTCCCACTCCAAAAGTGCTGCTTGCTTTCTCCCCATCCGCCGCCCTGCAAGCGGTCGAGTCCATCGGCTACCCCTGCGTCATCAAGCCGCCGGTGGGCAGCTGGGGGCGCATGGTGTGCAAAGTGAACGACAAATCGGCCGCGCATGCCGTTGTTTCTCTCAAGGATTCCCTGGGCCATTACACAGACAAGGTGTATTATGTGCAGGAATACGTGGACAAGCCCCAGCGCGACATCCGCGTGTTCGGGGTTGGGGGCGAGGTGCAATTCGCCATCTACCGCAAGATTACGGGCAACGACGAGCATGCCTTCATCACAAATCTGAGCGCGGGCGGCGCGGCTGAAGAGTTCAAACTGACTGACGAGATGGCGGAGCTGGTCGCCAAGACCGTTCATTCTTTGGGTATCGGCATCTATGGCATCGACCTCATCGAATACCCGGACGGCCATCCGGCCGTGCTGGAAGTGAACCATGCGCCCGAATTCTCCAAATCCGCAGGCTCCAAGATGCCGCAGGTGGCCGATGCCATCATGAAATTCGCCGTCTCGCAAGCCAAGAATTAAGAGGCCCAGGCCGGTGTGGATGAACATGGACTTTCTGCGGATTACGGACATCACTCCCGCCCAACTGCGGGAAATCCTCACCCTATCCGCCAAACTCAAGGCTGACTTGAAGGCCGGCCGCTTCTCAGACCCGCTTTCGCACAAGACACTGCTCATGCTCTTTGAGAAAAATTCCACCCGCACGCGCGTGTCTTTTGAAACCGCCATGGCGCAGCTGGGCGGGCATGCCATCTACCTTGACTCTGCCCGCTCGCAAATTTCTAGGGGCGAAACCCTCCACGACACCGGCGCGGTGCTGGGCGGCATGGCAGACTTCATCATGGCCCGCCTCTGCAAGCACGCGGATTTGGACGAGCTGGCCAAAGGCTCATCGGTGCCGGTCATCAACGGGCTAACGGACGAGGAGCACCCATGCCAGATTATCGCGGATTTGCTTACCATGCAGGAGAAGTGGGGGGCGCCCAAAGGGCGAAAAATCGCCTTTGTGGGCGACTGCGACAACAATGTGGCCCACTCGCTCATGGTGGGCTGCGCCATGATGGGCATGGACGTTTCTCTGGTGGGGCCGAAAGAAGCAGAGCCAAAAAAAGAGTATGCGCAAAAAGCGAAAGCATTTGGCACCCGCATTTTATTTACGTCCGATGCCTCGTCCGGTCTTGTAAATTCTGATGCGGTTTACACCGACACCTGGGTATCAATGGGCGACGAGAAGGAATCCGCGGCCCGCCTCAAGCGCTTTGCCCCCTACCAGGTGAATGCCAAGCTCATGGCTTGTGCAAAGCCGGACGCCATTTTCATGCACGACCTGCCAGCGCACAGGGGCGAGGAGGTGTCGGCCGAAGTGATGGACGGGCCG
>CAYIMK010000086.1:0-4651 GCA_964364595.1 Microcaldota archaeon
CGAGCCAAAAACATCAAAAAAGCGCCAAAAGCAGTTGGCTCGAGCCAACTGCGGCCTGGCGCTCGAGCGCCCGCCCGTTCTTTTTTGGTTGTATTTGTCACCACTCTAGGGGCTTCAGCCACAGCATCCGGATTGGCACGGTGTTTGGCAAGAAGAATGTTCTGTTTCGCGCCTAGGCCTTCACTTTGGTGCCTTGCATGGGGCCGCTAATGTCGACCTTGGCTTTCCCGTTCCCATTCGGCCCCTTGGCCGCCAAACCGTTGAGCGCGCCGTTCCAATTGGCCTTGAGCGCTCCGTTCTCATTAAGCGTCTTGACCAGCGCGAGGACGTCTTTCATGATTCCTTCCTTGACTGGGTCGGGGTAGCGGCGGAAATCCTCTTTCAGTTTGGCCACTCCGTCCTTTCCGTTCAGGTCCCGCCTGTTCGCCACGTGCATGGCCTCGCGGGCCAGATTGCACACTCCCGCATCCCGGTCAGTTCTCGCCATCCTCTCAAGAATCGGGTTGCTGAGTTCAGGCGCATAGTGCTGCAGCGCATTGGCCACGTGCAGGCGCACGTCCCAGTGGGGGTCGTTCTCGGCCATGGCTTGGAGTATTGGACCTGCCACATTCCAAGGCAGGTAGCTGATATAATCAACCGCCTCGCTTCGCTGCCAGGGGCTTGTAGACTGGAGCTGGCGGCGGACTTCCAGCGGAAGCCGCTGCTCGTTTTCCAGTACTGAATCCAGATATGTGAGGTCTTGCATGGTCTATGCTCCGGGTTTCTAATCTGAGCTTTCTGTTTCTGGTTTCAGCTCAGCGTTTTTTTACGACTTTTTGCGCACAGCGCTTGGCTTAAGTGCCAAACGTTTCTCCATACGTCTATTCGCTTGATGAGATATCTATTTCGGGGTTTTTAACCCTGTGTCTCATGCCTCAGGTTTTCTTCTTGTTTTGAGCCCCTTTCTTCGCTTCGCTGCTTTTCCTCAATTCCGATATCCTGTCCCGAAGCGCAATCGCCTTCTCGAAATCCAGGTTCTCGGCCGCGATGCGCATCTGCTCCTCCCACAGCACAAGCTGCTTCTTGATGTCGCTGGCCGTGGCGTGCTCCATCGAGCTTCCGCCCTCGGCCTCCGGCCCGAGGCGCTCGGCAATTGACTTTTTCACGCTGATGGGCGTGATGTGGTGGGCCTTGTTGTAGGCCAGCTGCACGTTCCGCCTTCTTTCCGTCTCGGTCATGGCCTCTTCCATGGCGCCGGAGGTGCGGTCGGCGTAAAGCACCACTTCGCTTTCGATGTTGCGCGCCGCCCGGCCGATGGTCTGCACAAGCGATGTGGCGTTGCGCAGGAAACCTTCCTTGTCGGCGTCCAGGATGGCCACCAGCCCCACCTCAGGGATGTCGAGGCCCTCGCGCAGGAGGTTGATGCCGACAACGCAATCAAATTCCCCAAGCCGAAGCTGACGAATCAATTCGGCCCGTGCGATGGTGTCGATTTCGGAGTGGAGGTATCTGACCCTGATTTCGCGTGCGGCCAAATATTCAGCCAAATCCTCGGCCATCCTCTTTGTCAGCGTCGTGACCAGCGTGCGGTGGCCCGCTTTCGCCTTCGCCTTGATGCGCGCGAGCAAATCGTCCATCTGTCCGGCCGTGGGCCGCACGCTGATGGGAGGGTCCACGATTCCTGTCGGCCTCACCAGCTGCTCGACGATTTGGGCCGACACTTTCTTTTCGTATTCGGTCGGCGTGGCGGAAACGAACACCGCGTCCTTCATTTTTTTCTCGAATTCCTCCCATTTGAGAGGCCTGTTGTCGAAGGCGGAAGGGAGGCGGAAGCCGTAGTCGATGAGGTTCTTCTTGCGCGTGTAATCGCCATGATACATGCCGTGCAGCTGCGGCAGCGTCACGTGGCTCTCGTCAATCACGATGAGGGCGTCGGATGGCAAAAAGTCAAGCAGGCAGAACGGCGGCTCGCCGCTCTTGCGGCCGTCGAAATGGCGCGAATAGTTCTCGATGCCGTTGCAATAGCCGACTTCCTCAATCAGCTCAAGGTCGTAATTAGTCCTCGTCTTGAGCCGCTGGGCCTCCAGCGCCCCTAAGTTTGGCAAATGCTCGTTCAGCTCGGCGCGGATGCTCTTGAGGGCGTTTTTGCGCGCCCCCTCATCCACCAGATAGTGCTTGGCAGGAAAGAGCGTGTAATGCGAAAGAGTTTGGATGGGCTTGAGGTTGACCGGGTCAAGCATCTGCATCGAGCCCACGGCCTCTTCCTCTATCTCCACCCGCAGCAATTCCTCGTCATAGGCAGGCGCAATCGTGATGGTCCCGCCCTTCACAGCGAAAGTTCCTGGCGCGCGGTCGGTCTCATTGCGCTCATACTGCATCCCCAAAAGCTTGTGAATCAGCTCGCGCCGCCCCATCTTTCCGCCCTTTGCCAAATTCAGCGAGAAGTTCCTCCACTCCTGCGGAGAGCCCAGGCCGTAGATGCAGGAAACGGTCGCGACTATTATCGACGGGCCGTCGCTTGTGAGCTGCGCCGTGGCCTGCAGGCGCATGCGCTCGATGCGCTCGTTTATGCGGCTGTCTTTCTCGATGTAGGTGTCCGAGGCGGGAAGGTAGGATTCTGGCTGGTAGTAGTCGAAATAGGAAACGAAATAGCTCACTTTGTTTTTCGGGAAGAATGAGCGAAACTCGGAATAAAGCTGGGCCGCGAGGGTTTTGTTGTGTGAAATTACGAGGCAGGTGCGGTTCGTTCTTGCGAGAAGGTTTGCAATCGTGAATGTCTTGCCAGAGCCGGTGACACCCAAGAGAGTCTGTTTTGTATGAGTGTTGTCTTCTCTTTTTTCCACTCCCTTCACGAGTTTGTCAATCGCCTCCGGCTGGTCTCCTGCCGGCGCGAAAGGGCTGCGGAGCTGGTAGTTTAGGGGAAGCACGGCCCTCTTTTGGCGACCGGAGTTAATTAAGATGGCGGGGGGTTTTTTCCTCATCAGTTGTGGCCGCCCTTGCGGTCCTCTTCCCACATCTTGCGAATCAAGAAGCCCAATTCCTCGCGCTTGCGCTCGAATTCCTCCTCCTCTGCCGTGGTGATGGCGATTTTCTGCACCAGCTCCGGCGGCAGGCCTTCGAGGCCGGTCGCTCCGCGCCGGGGCGCTCCCGTCTCACCGGAACCAAGGGCGCTCGAGGCGCCGGTGACGGCTGCCTCCGCCTCGCGGACCGCTTCGCGGCTTGACTCCGCTTCCCCGCCGGACGAAGATGCCCCCCCGGCCGCTCCGCCCGCGCCAGCCGTCATGACACCTCTCTTCTTTCCGCCCGTTCCCTCCCCCTTCATGCCTTCGGGCGCGAGGGATGAGATGAACTTCGCCTCTTTGAGTATGCCGTTGAGTTTCGCGGTGAGCGTGTCGCCCTCCACCTTGAGCTCCTGGAGGTGGCCCAGCACGAATTCCACCTGATGTGCCTTTTCCTCCAGCTTCGCGTACTTGGCCTGCTGCTCGCCCAGATGCGCCTGCGCCTCGGAGAGGTCCTTGTTGTACACGGCGCTGGCCGAGGCAAGCGCCCCCGAGAGCTCGGTGAGGTCCTGGCCCTGCTTCGCCAGCTGCGTGCGCAGCGCCTCAATCCGCGTGGTGATGGTCTGGTACTGGTACTGGGCCTGCGAATAGGCCTGCACCTGCTTGCGCACGGCGTCGAGGTTCTTCTCCAAATCCCCGATCACTTCCGCGCGCTCCTTTTCCACCGTTTTGGCGACCGCGTTAACGCGCTCGAGCATCTTCTTGGGATGGAATGTCTCCGCCTTGCGCGACTCCATCTCCTTGAGGCGGTCCGCAAGCTTGCCGATTTCAGCGTCCATCATTTTCGTTTCCGCCAAAACCGTCTGCGTAGTCTTCGCCATCTCGGCGCGCGAGAATTCCAAATCCGAGAGCGTCCCTTTGAGCTGCGCAATCTGCTCCATGCTGCGGTCGGAATCGAGGCGGTCCTGCAGCGTCTTGATTTCCTTGTTGACGCCCTCGAACACGCCCGAGGCGGCCTTCATCTTGTCGTGCAGGCGGTCCTCGGTCTCGGCCAGCTTCTTCATCTGCGCGTCGAGCGCGGGGTTCCCCCCCCGTCCGGGCATCTCTTTCAGCGCCGCCTCGAACGTGGCCAGCTCCGACTGCAGGCCCGACGCCTCGTCCTGCAGGGCCTTTATCTGCGACTGCTTGGCTCCCAGCATCTCGGAGGCCTGCGCGCTCAGGTGGCTGGCCTCGGTCAGGTCGGTCGAGAGCTTCGACATCTGCTCGCCGGTCTTCTCCTTGGTGAGCCGCATCTGCTCCTGCAGCGAGCCCAAATCGACCTGGCTCTGCTCCACGCTCCTCTTGATGTCCTCGATTTTGCCGACCGCCTCGTTCTTCTTGCGGCCGACGGCCTGGCTGCGCTTGCGCACTTCCTCGCCGCCGGGCGGCACCCAAACAAGTATGACGTTGGTCAGCTGGTATTCAATTCGCACCAGCCCCTCTCCCTCGAGCACGTGCGACCAGTCCTCAACCGTCTGCAGGGGAAGATGCAGCGCCTCGGCCGCCTGGCGGACCTCCACGCGGCCGCGCTCGCGCACGAGCTTGATGAGCGCATCAACTCCCGTGCTGATCAGCAAGTCATCCAAGCCCATATACAGGCGACTGCATTTCGAACGCTTTTAAAGATTGCCTCT
>CAYIMK010000087.1:0-4641 GCA_964364595.1 Microcaldota archaeon
CGGCGCCAATAGCATCCACACCAGCTGCGAGCCGATGACTAGCACGGCCGCATAAGGGATGAAACGCTCGCGCGCGCCGGAAGCCATGGCGAGATAGAGGCCGCAGAGAAGAGAATTGATGAGAAGGTAAATTGGCACCGCATTGGCGGCAGCCGAGACAAGGGATTGGGAAGCGGTTTGAGGAGGAGATGAATTCTGTTTCGACGCCGAATCCGAACCAGCCGCAGAATCAAAACTCGCCGCCGAATCAACAGAATTTTGTGCAGGCGCAGATGCCTGCATATCCGGCGAGCCGTTGAAAGAAAGCGCCCCAATCGACGACACCTGCGCGCTGAACGACAACGACACGGCCAGAATGGCGGGCACCAGAAGCGCGCCTGCGGCCCACAAAGTGTAGCGCTGCGTGGCGAGAGACGTCGCGCGCTCGCGCACCAGCTCGCCTGAGGAAAGAGCGTCTGCAGCCAATGCGCGCAATGGCTTTGACATTGAGCCGCCCGCCCTCCAGCCGACGGCCAGGAGAGTGAGGGTGCGCGAGAGAAGAACAGATGGAGTGTTCGCGGCCCACTCGCCAAGCACTGAAAGGGGATTGCCGCCCGCTTTTAGCTGGCGAAGGGCGGCCTGCGCCTGCTCGCGCAGCGGGCCCGATGGCATGCGCAGGGCAGATTCAAGCAAACGCTCGAGGGAGAAGCGGCCGTAGGAGGCGGCGCCAAGCAGAAGATTCGGCAATTCGGATTCGAGCGCCCCCACCTGCCCCATCACCTCGCCCTCGATGAGCGCGAGGAAGAGCAGCGGCCCCAGCGCGACGAGCAGGCCGATGCGCAAGGTCAGCCCCCCGAACGGAATAAAGAAGCTGATGAGGATGGACAGGAGCGCCAAAGCCGCTGCGAGCAGGATGGCCTGCCGCCAGCCAAAAGATTGCAGGCCCAATGCCTTGAGCCGCGCCGACACCGCGCGCGAGACGGATTCGGAGCGGAAAAGGCCGGCCAGCTGCGGAGCCATGAGCAGAAGGCCGCCCAAGGTGAGGGCGTCAAGCAGCGGCAGGATGAGAAGAAAGAGCATCCAAATCAGCGGCGGGCTGGAAGGAAAATCAAGGACTGGTCCGGCAGCAACCATGAGCACCAGCGCGAACGCTGGCAGCACGGATGAGAGAGCCACATAGAGGAGGCCGCCTATGCCGGCCTTGGCCGACTGCTCGCGCCCGGCCGCACTCTGCTGGTGGCTCAATTCCTCGGCAAGAGAGATGAGGGATTCGGACGAGCCGCCTTCCTCGTAATAGGTGATGAGCGCGGTGCAGGAGCGGGTGAATGGCATGGACTGGATGAGTGAGGCGGTCTGGCTCAGGGCGCGCGGCACGCTCTCGCCAGCCGTGACCGACTGGTGCACCGCTTTCCACAAACGCGCGGACGCATAGCCCTCGCCGGCCAGCTGCGCAAGCGCCTGCTCGAGCGGCATCTTGATGGAAAGATAGAGGGCCAGCGAGCGCAGGGCAAGAGGAAGGTCTGATTCGACAGTGCGGGCGAAGCGCTGCGCCATGAAGTCGGGCAGGTGAAATCCGGCCAGCAGGGAAAAGGCGAAAAAGAAAAGAGCAAAACCTGATGCGAGAAAGAGGTCGCTAAGAAAGAGAGCGGCTCCGATAAAAAGCAAAAACCCGCCGATTGCGCCGGCCATGACGAGGGCGTTGAGCGCCGAGGCAAGAGGAAGGGAGGAATAGGAGCGGCTCCATGCCTGCTGCATGGCGGCGCGCCGCTCGCCGGAGTAGAGCGTGTGGAAAGGCAGGGGCTCGAATTGCGCGAGTGCATTCAGCAAACCAATCACCAAGCAAGGAGCAAACCAATCACCGATAGGCGAATGACTGGATTTTTTCGATGATTTTTTGCGGTTCTGCCGAGGCGGGAAGAGCGGAGAGGAATTTGCTGCGCTCGGCATAGAGTTTCTGCGCTTGCGCCGGCGTGAGACCGAGTTTTTTGGCGAGGCGGGCCAGCCCTTGAGCAAGGGCTTGAGTGGGCATCAGCTTGCCGAGGCGCATGTCATATTCCATAAGAGGCAGGGGCTGGAGGGAAAGATGTGAAGCGCGGCTGGAGGGGGGGAAGTGCGGGGAGCGGGAATGATGCGCGGAGCTGTCATCATTTTTTGTTGGCACCAGCATGTAGATGCCCAAGAGGCGGCGCAGCTCCTTCTGCTGCCGGCTCCTCACCTCATAATGCGCGATGCGCCGCTGGATGACGATGAAGTCGAGAGAAACCAGGTCGTCGGGGCTGGCGCCGAGGTTCACCAGCCGCCGCAGCGTCTCGGCCGCGGACTGGGCGTGAAAAGTTGCATAAGAGCCGCGGGCCTGGCCGGAGAGCAGGGTTTCCATGTACGCCTGCGTCTCGGGAGGGGTGCGCACCTCGCCCACAATGACGCGGTCGGGGCGCATGCGCAAAGAATCGCGGACCAAATCCGCCATGCTTATGCCCAGCTCGTCGTTGCAGATGAGCCCCACGCTGTGCGGATGGGGCGGGCGCAGCTCAGGAGTTTCCTCAATCACCAGCATTCTCTCCTGCATTGAGATGAAACCCAGGAGGGCGTCGAGAAGGGTGGTTTTTCCCGACGCAGTGTTGCCGGCCACCAGCACCGATGAGTCGGACTGGAACGCGAGCCACAAGAACGCGAGCGCCTGCGCATTCACAGAGCCGGACTGAAGCAAGTCGGCCGCGCTCCACGCGCGCACTGCATGGCGGCGGATGGTGAGCTCGCCGGCCGAGAGCGGCGGAATGGAGGCGTGCAGGCGCGAGCCGTCTGGCAAAAGCGCGTTGATGCGGGGGGATTCTGCAGATACGCGCCGGCCCAGGGGCCTGGCCATCTTGTTGATGAGATGGGTGAGATGCTCCATAGAAGTGATGGTGGCATTGGTGCGCCGCCAGCCCTCTTTGCGCAAGTAGATGTAGACCGGGCGGTGAAGGCCGATGACTGCGATTTCCTCCAAGGCGGGGTCTGATAGGAAATGGTCGAGTGGGGCAAAGCCGGCCAGATGCGCGCGGGCGGCATTGGAAAGATAGGCCCGCTGGTCGGCCTCAAGCTCCAGCCCGTCGGCCGCGGCCTGCGCGTCGAGAAGGCGCTCCACTTCGGCCAGCGCCGCCCCCGGCGTGGGCAGGTCATGGTGCTTGGTCCATTCCCGGAAAGTGGCGGCGAGGGCAAGAAGAAATGCATGCTCGTCTTCGCTTAATGATGGCAGTTGCGCATCCGCCGACTTCCTGTCTGGGAGGATGCGCCAGCCGAGTTCGGCCGGCGGGGCCGTTTCCCGTGACGTTGACACAGAAAAGTGTCTTCAGGGAAGTTGATAGAGCTTTACGGAATTGTTCGGTTTGAGATGAAGGCGGCCAGCCATGCCCGGAGGCAGCTCGATGAGATAGCGCACCGGCTTGCGCGGAGAAACGTAGGGGGTGAATGGCGGCACCCGCTCGAACACGTCGACGACCTTGCCCTGCTCATCCAGATACACGGCATCGAAGGGGAAGGAGACAAAGAAGGAATGGATGCCGTGCAGGTCCGGCCAGGCGAAAGTGAAAAGGATGGAGGCCGGCTTTTGGCGGAACATCAGCCCGCGCAGGCGCGAGATGGAGGTGTTCGCCTGCTCCAAAAACAAATCCAAAAAAGTGCCATTCGATTCGTTGCGAATCTGCGCGCGGAAAGAGTCGGGCAGGCAGGCCGGAAGCGGCCAAGACAATGGGTTGGAGCGGGATGGCCGGACGCGGGGGTTGTCTTTCTTTTTTTTCATTTCATTTCCCCCATCTGCGCTTGCGGCGGTGGAATTCGTTCAGCGCCGCGTCCAAATCCTTTTTGCCGAAATCCGGC
This sequence comes from Microcaldota archaeon, assembly GCA_964364595.1. Taxonomy (GTDB): domain Archaea; phylum Micrarchaeota; class Micrarchaeia; order Anstonellales; family Anstonellaceae; genus CAIXYX01. The sequence goes on from CAYIMK010000087.1 coordinate 3,835, forward strand.
CACAGCTTTTTGCAGAAATACAACTCTGAATAAACTGACTGGAAAGGCAGGAAACCGGAGATGCGCTGCTCGCCCGAGGTGCGGATGATGAGGTCCGGGTCCGGCAGGCCGGCCGTCCAAAGGCGGGCCGAGATGGATTTCTCGTCCACTTTCTCAGGGCGGCCTGCATAATCTTGCACGATTTTTTTGGCCATCTGCACCAGTTCGGCGCGGCCCCCGTAGCCGATGAAGAGGTTGACATAGTATTTGGAGAAGCGCGCCGTCTCGCGCTCGACGCGGGCCATGCCCTCGCGGATGCGGAAAGGGAAGCGCGAGCGCTCGCCGATGAAGCGCACCCGCACCTCGTATTTGTCGAATTCGGCCTCTTTCATCACCTTTTGCAAACGCGTCTCGAACGCGTTGAAGAGGCCCTGCACCTCGTCGCGGTCGCGGTCGAAATTCTCGGATGAGAAGGCCCAGAAGGAGACCATGCGGATTTTGTGCGTGCGGCACCACTTGAGCACGTCGCCCATGCGGTCGATGCCCCGCTCGTGGCCGGCGATGGCCTGCACGCCCCTGCGTTTCGCCCAGCGGCGGTTGCCGTCAGGTATGAAGGCGAGGTGGAAGTCAGGGCCGGGGCTTGAGGCGACCATGGGTGGAGAAATGCTCGGATGATTTTAAAACCCAAAGTCCGCTCGTCAGCGCTTCGGCGCGCGGAGCAGCCCCCACTTCTTGGCATACTTGACCAGCGTGGTGGGGCCGTGAACGAAGAGGGGGCTGAGATTTCCGCCTGCCGACGTCTTTTTCGCGCGCAGGGCTTTTTCGAGG
>CAYIMK010000088.1:0-4627 GCA_964364595.1 Microcaldota archaeon
GCTGTATCTGACCCGCTAAAGCGGGTAGGGTTAGCGGTCTGAAGCTACCCTAATCTCTTTCACCTGCACCTAAAGTCCCGAAAAAACACGTGTTTAGGTGCAAAGCCGTATTCTGTGGATGAAAATTGAATATCGTCGATTATTTTTTATCGCAGATTATTTTTTCGCCGCTTATTTTTCGTTTATTTCTTCTCCTGCAATTTCATTATCGCCTCGGCGATGTCGCCGTGGCTTTCCTCGAGCGCGGCGCGGGCGGCCTTCTCGTCCACGGCGGCGGATTCCATCACCATCTTGACGTCCTCGGCCGAAACGCCGCTGCGCCGGCTGATGGTGCCGGCAATCTGAAAAGTCGCCTGCCCCTGAACGGTGATTTGCGTCACCTGCGGCGAGTCGATGATGATGGCGCCGTCCTCCTGCTCGATGACGACGCGCTTGGCTGGAAGCTCCTGGCTCTGAATGCCCATCTGCTTCATCATCTTGGCCATGTTCTTGGGGTCGATATTAGGCATCATGATGCAATATGCGGGAGATATGCAGATAAAGCCTGCAGTCGAGAGATGCTGATATGCAAGCCCCGCTTCAAAAGAAGGACAAGAGCGGCGTCATCATCTGCCCGAGATGCCGCGCCCAGAACTTCACCCACCAGACAGTATGCGGCCGGTGCGGATTCGTATTCTCCAAGGGCACTGAGAAGGGGAGGAAGGAGGAAAAGACAAATAGTCCGTTCGCGGCTGGTTCACATTCACATGGCGGCGTTGCGCAGCCGCCCCCCGTGCCGGGCGAGCAGGTGACGGGCGGCAATCGGAGGCACGGGGCCTTTGGCGAGCCGTCGGCCTCGGCAGACGCTGCGGGCGGGAAGGGAGAGGGGGGCGGGGATGAGGAAACGCCTCCAGCGCCCCCCAAACCAAAACGGCCCGATACGCTGCCGGAGAAGGGAGCGACAGAAGGCCCGATAAGGGAGATGAGCGGCGCGCCCGCGTGCCCGCACTGCGGGGCCGAGCTGAAAGAGGGCTTGAGACGCTGCCCGCGCTGCGGATTCAAAATAGGGCAGAAATAAATGGAAAAATGAAGAATGAAACTAAAGACAAAACAGAAAAGAAAGCAAAAATAGAAAAACGAAAATAAAAAGAAAAGAAATTTTTCTGCTTACTGGAACGTCTCAGTCAGCTCGCTCTTCCTTATTTCAAGGCGGCGCAGGGGCGTGATGTGCTTCACCTTGCCGAACACCTTGGCCGCGAATTTGCCGAAGAGCATTTCCTGAGCAAGAGTGTTGAGGTCCAGCTCGCTTGCCGCGGCCTTGATTTCGGATGAGACGGCCGCACGAAGCCCGTGGCGCACCGCTTCCGATGCGCGAAACGCGGTCACTGCCACCGACTTGATGCGCACGCCGTGCCCGTCCTTGGTCTTGACGTCGTCCACGTTGTAGATGATGGAGCGGCGGCGGCGCAAGAGCGTCTTGATGTAGCTGGGCATCAGCTCGTGGCCGATGAAGCGGGTGGAGAGCGTCTTGCCCTGAACATCCGAGACGCGGAACTCGACCGAGGTGAAGGCGTTGGCCTGCGAGAACGAGCCTGTAATCTCGCCAAGGCCGATGCGCACCACGCGGTTCTTGAGCGTCTCGGGCTCAAGGGCAACCAGCTGCCCGATTTCCTTCTTGTCGAAGAAGTCGGGCGCCTGCACGGCGTACCACGTCTTGAGCTTGAAAGTGTCCACCACTTTGGTTTTTTTCACAACTTCAGCCATAGGATCACTTCACAATCAGCGCCGCCGTTTCGCGGTTGTACTTCCAGTCATGGGCGAGCCGGCCCTTGTCGATGTAGTATTTGGCCAGCCGCTTGATTTTGGACTCGATATGAATCAGCTTCGTGGTGTTGAGCGCGTCCTTCTTGTTGGCCGCGAGGTGCTTGGACATGCACACCGCTTTTCGAATCAGGGCAAGGATGTCGTCAGGGTAGGCGATTTTCTGCCCATTCTCCTCCAATATCTGGGAGATGGACTTGCTGGTGATGGTGTGCACGAGCGGCACGCCGTACTGGTCCCGCAGGATGCGGCCGATTGTGGTGGCGTTGTGGCCCTGCTTGTAGAGCTTCACCACCAAATCCTCGACCTCGTGGGCGGAGTATTCCACCCAGTCGGGCGCGACCTTGAAAGTCGGGCGCTTTGAGCCCGATTTCCCGTGTTTCTTGGAATGCAGTTTTGCCATTGTTTACCTCTTGGGATTTCTCTCCATGAATCGGCCGAAAGACGCGAACGCCCGGGCCCGATGCGAGAGCGTTGCCTTGGTTTTTGGCAAGGCAGAAAAAGGCTTGGAATAACCCGACGGAATGAAGACCGGGTCATACCCAAAGCCTGCCCCCCGCGTTATGCGGCGGGCGATCTTGCCATGCACCACGCCCCGAAACACGCGGACTCCTCTTGAATCCGCATATGCGAGGGCGCAGACGAATTTGGCCGACCTTTGACGCTCTTGGGCCAGCAGGCGAAGGATTCCTTCGCAGCCGACTTGATTATATATCGCCGATGAATAGACGCCGGGAAAGCCGCGGAACGCATCCACGAACAGGCCCGAATCTTCTACCAACAACGGCACGCGAAACCGCCTGTAGGCGTTTTTCGCGCAAACCCGCGCAACTTCCTCGATAGAATCCGATTGGATTTCGATTCCTTTGGCGGGTTTTCTGACTATGCTTACCCCAAACGGCTTTAAAATGGTTTGGGCCTCGGCAAACTTGTGGCGGTTGGACGTGAGAAGGAGGATGGGGCGGGAAAGATGGGAACCCACAGCACACCTCACTTTTTTAGAATATGACTTTGATGAGCGTGGCATCGGCTCGGGCGGACTGTATCTGCTGCACGCCGCCAGCCATGCGGATTTCTTCTTCGATGGAATCAAGCAGCCCTATCTGCGACTCAATCAAATGCAGTTCAAGCAGTTTCACCGGCGCATTGAGCGGGAGTTTCTTGGCAGCCTTTTCTTGGCGCAGTTCGGCCATGACTTTGGCCAAAAGCTCGCCGGCCGCCTTGGAATCAGGGGATGAGAAACGGGCATCGGACTTTGGGTATGGTTGGAGATTGACCGAATCTTCTTTTGTTTTCGAAAACATCTGCCATAACTCCTCGCTCGCGTGCGGCGTGATGGGCGCCAAGAGGCGCAGCACGGTCGAGTAGATGGTGTAAAGAGTGAACTGCGCGGCGCGGCGTGAGGATTGAGCGGATGCATCAGTGGCATAGATTCTGTATTTCACGTATTCGAGGTAATAGTCGCAGAATTCGTGCCAGAAGAATTCCTGCGTCACCTTGGTCATGCGATGGAATTCGTATTCTTTCCACGCATTGTCTGCCTCGGAAACGACTTCGTGCAAGCGATGGAGGGAATATTTGTCGATTGGCCGCAGGTGCTTGAGGTCTTCTTTCTCGTTTGGCTCATAGCCCTCGATTGCTTTCTGCACCAATTTGCCGGCATTAAGTAGTTTGTGCAAAAAGCTCTTGGCGTATTTGATGTCTTGGAACGAGAACGGCCGGTCCTTGGCCATGGCACCTGAAAGGGAGGCCCAGATGCGAATCGCGTCGGCGCCGTAATCGATGAGCAGCTTGTCTGGGGCGATGATATTGCCCAAACTCTTTGACATCTTCTTGCCGTCTGGCGCCAGCACGTTGCCGTTGAGCAGAAGCTCTTGGAACGGGGCTTGCCCCGTCAATTCTTTGCACCGGTAGATTGTGTAGAACGCCCACGTGCGCACGATTTCAACGCCTTGGGGCCGCAGGGAAGCGGGATAAGTGCGCTTGAAGAATTTGTCGTCCTCGCCCCATTTTGAAATTGCAAGAGGCGAAACGGATGAATCTACCCAGCAGTCGCAGGTGGAGGTTTCGGGTGTGAGCTGGCTGCTGCACTTGGGGCATTTCTTTTCCATTGTTGGCGGGTTGACGGGCAGCTCTTTCTCGTCGGCCGCCACAATCGCATCGCACTTCTTGCAGTGCCAGAACGGCAGCGGCGTGCCGAACACGCGCTGGCGCGAAATAACCCAGTCCCATTCAACGAAATTCGCCCAGTCTTCCAAGTAGGAAATGGCAAAGGAGGGCAGCCAGCGCATGGAGCGGGCGGTCTGAACTATTTCGTCGCGCTTCTGGGTGATGCGGGCAAACCACTGCCAGGAGAGGGCCAGCTCAATCGGCTTCTTGCAGCGGTCGTGAACCTTGATGACTTGGGAAAGTGGCTTGGAGGCGAGAAGTTTGCCTTCTGATTTGAAGCGCTCGAGCAGCTTGGCACGCGCATCGGAAACAGACAAGCCGTTGAGCTCAAGGCCGTCCGGCCACCCGGCGGCAGGCGCTTGTTCGGCTCCAGCCACAGGTGCGTTGATGATTTTCCCTCTTTCGTTCAGGGCGCGAATGAGCGGCAGTTTGTGGCGGTACATCCACACAACGTCCTGCTTGTCGCCGAACGTGCACACCATCACCACGCCGGAACCAAAAGCAGGGTCAACGTCTGGATCTGACTTGAATGGAACCTTCGCGCCAAGTGCGGTGATGACGTGCTCGACTTTGAGCTTGTTGTATCTCTCATCGCTTGGATGGTAAAGCGCCGCCACGCAGGCGTGCATCAGTTCAGGCCGCGTGGTGGCGATGACAA
>CAYIMK010000089.1:0-4591 GCA_964364595.1 Microcaldota archaeon
CATCCTCTATAAACTTCCACCCCCTTTTTCAATCATGCTCGAATCCTTTCATCCGCGCTGGATAGACGAGCCGCCCCATCCCCCCCATTACGACGATTCGCTTGAGATGGAGCCGGCCCTGCGCGAGGTGTTGCGCAACCGCGGCATCCGCCGCCTCTACGACCATCAGGCCAAGGCCATCCGCCTGGTGCGCGAAGGCAGGGATTTGGTGCTCATGGCCCCCACCGCGGCCGGCAAGACCGAATGCTACATGGTGCCGGTGGTGGAGGCTGCCATGAAGGGCGGCTGCTCGCTTCTGCTATTCCCCACCAAGGCCCTCTCAAGAGACCAGTGGAACAGAATACGGGAGTTCAACCTCCTTGGCGTGCGCTCGGCCGTCTATGACGGCGACACGCCAACTTCGCAGCGCACCAAAATTCGGGGCGACTTTCCCCACGTAATCATCACCAACGTGGACATGCTGCACTACATGCTGCTCAATTCCCGCCTCTGGCGGCCATTCTTCGCTCGCCTTCAATATGTGGTGGTGGACGAAATCCATGCCTATTCAGGCACTCTGGGCTCTCATGTGGCCAACGTGCTGTGGCGGCTGCAGCGTTTGCTCAAATTCATCCGCGCCAATCCGCACGCTTTGGGCAAAAATAAGAAAACAAAAGAAAAAGATGGAGGCAAGAAATCCAAAATCAAACCCTCGTCAATTCTCGCGCCCGACAAATCCCAGAGGCGGCTGTTCGAACTGGATTTGGACGAAGCAGCGGCGCATTCTTCCTTTTCGTCTGCCTCCTCACATTCATCCCCCATCTCCGCCGAATTCAAGACGGCCGACACCATCAATTCCGATTCAAAATCCCAAGCCCTCCGGCCTGAAGACCTCGACCCAGCCAAAATCCGCACCCAGTTCATCTGCTCCTCCGCCACCATCGGCAACGCCCTTGAATTCGCCCAATTAATCACGGGCAGAAACGATTTCGTTCTCGTGCACGGCACCGGCGCGCCCCGCGGCCTCATCCACCATGCCGTTGTGAGCGAGTCGGACGAGAGCGTGGTGAGCACATGCCTCAAATTGGCAAAAGAAATGGACAAGAAAACCCTCATCTTCGGCAATTCGCACAACATGGTGGAGCGCCTCGGGCTCGCCGGCTCGCGCATGGACCTCCCAATGGCCGTCTACCGCTCCGGCCTGCCGCCCGATTCGCGCCGCGATTTGGAGGCCGCCTTTCATTCCGGCCGCATCCGCGTGCTGGCGGCCACCAGCGCGCTCGAATTGGGCATGGATGTGGGCGATGCCGAGGCGGCCGTATTGGCGGGCTTTCCCGGCACTGTCACCCGTTTGCGCCAGCGCATAGGCCGTGTCGGAAGAAAAGGGCAGGACAGCTACGCAATTTTAGTGGCGCGCGACAATCCGCTTGACCAGTATTACGCTTCCAACCCCGGTGTCTATCTAAGCGGCAAGGCCGAGAACTGCCATGCCAAGCCCGACAATCCGCACGTGCGCATCTGGCACATCCTCTCGGCCGCGCGCGACGCGCCTCTCGACTCGGCCGAATTGGGCGAGCAGGACAAGCCCCTGTGCGCCAAACTGGTGGAAGACCAGCTTTTGCGCGAGTGGGGCGGCTATTACTCCGCCACCGTCGCGGGCATCAAAAAAGCCCAGACGCTCTCGCTGCGCAACGCGGGGGGCCGCGTGCGCATCCTCGACGGCGAGAGCGGCAAGCAATTGGGCGAGCGCGAGGAGTCAATCGCAATCGGCGAGCTCTACCCCGGCGCCATCTACCTCATCGGCGGAAAGCGCTACCGCTCCCAAGTGATTGATTTGGAGGAGGGAGTGGCGCAGGTGGTCCGCCTCCATGACGACGAGCCCTATTACACCCAAAGCTTGCGCAAGAAAACGGCCCAAATCCTTGACACCGAACTCGAAAGCTCTTGGGGCGGGGTGCCCCTCGCGCGCGGGCCCGTGCACATCAGTTCCGAAGTGTACGGCTTCACGCTCAAGGACTCGTTCAGCGGACAGCTCATATCGCGCCGAGAATTGCGCGAGCCCCTTATACACGAATTCGACACCTCCGCCCTCTGGGCCGACTGGTCCTCTTCCAACGAGGGCAGCGCCCTTTTCGCCGACGGCCTGCATGCGCTCGAGCATGTCTCAATTGCAATGATGCCCGCGCTGTGCGGCGCAGACCCGGCCGAAATAGGCGGCATCTCCTATCCGGACGGCCGCATCTTCTATTACGAGGGCACCGAAGGGGGCTCCGGCCTCTCGAAGATGGTGATGCCCCGCTATGGCGAATGCATCCAGATGTCGGCCGACCGCTTGGCCGCCTGCCCCTGCGAATTGGGCTGCCCGCGCTGCATCTTCTCGCCCCAGTGCGGCAACAACAACCGCTTCTTGGACAAGGATGAGGCGAAAAAGCTGGCGAAAAAGGGATTGGAAGAAGCAGGGAAAGAGCCGCCAACCAAAAAATAATCGAACTGATAAAAATCGAGCAAGAAGTCTTCCATGTGTGGTAAAAATGAGCAGAACCCAAACACACTGACGGCGTGCACCTCAAGGTGCACTGGTGTTTGGGCTTTACCTGCCGATATGGCTCTATCCGGGCTTTCTTATAAATCTTGCCCTATCGTTCAGCCCTCAAACGAGAAAATCGAAAGAAAATAAAACCAGAAATAAAACTGAAAATAATAAAAAATCAATTTCTTATTCTACATCTTGCCGCACGCGCAGTCTCCGCCGCACTTGTCCCGCTTGGACTGGGCCCTGCCGACGGACTTGCGGGCCTTCACTTTGCCGCGTGCGACTCCCTTGCGGGAAAGATTGCGCCGAGCTGACCCTGCTTTTCTCATGAATATCACCAATTGGTTTATCCATCGACCTTAATTTAAAGCCATCATCTTCCCAAATCCCGTGTGGCCTCACTCACTTTTTGGGCATATCCCCCATACCCTATCCACCCCCCCCTTTGCACCTTGTAGAGGTCGGAGTCGGTGATAACGAGGGTGATGGTGTTGGGCGTGGTGGCGCACGCCCGCCACCTGCCCGGGTCGCATATTGTGAATTCAGCGCCGATTTTCCCCAAGTACTGGCCGTCCTGCGGCTCGAACACGGCTGCCCCGTTCAGATTTGTCAGCTGCGAGCTGTTACCAACCTCGCCGCTGGAGAGCGCCACGGTGCAATGGCCTTCGGCTGCCGTTCTTGTGTAGCAAATCACGTACGCGTGCCGCTCATCCGGCGTCCCCACCTCCACTCCATGCGCGTCCGGATAATACCAGTACGACTCATCTGATCCGCGCTGGATGCTGGCTTTGGGGTAGATGATGAACCGGGCCGCCCCCCCGTTCTCCCATGCCTCCAGCCGCAACCCCGCTTTTTTCTCGCGCACCGTATTAAGGATGGCTTTGTACAGGAGCGAGTAGTCCTCACAGTCTCCGCTGCCGCGCGCCGCGGTCTCAGCCAGCGACTGCAGGTGGTCGCTCTGGTTAAAAGCCGCATCGCTCCGGTAGCGGATGGTGGCCATGCGCTCGAGGATATAATTGATGCAGGCCAAATTGAGGGTCTGCCCGTCGACGCAGTCCTCAATCACGCGCGGGGCGATGATGTCGAGGTTCCAGCTCACATTCGGCTTTAATCCTGCATTGTCCCGGAACCATCCCATGGAGCCATTGATGTCATTCTGCAAGCCCCTGAATTCATCTTTCAGGTCTGCCAGCCGCCCCGCCAGCGCCGCCAGCTCCGCTTCCCGCTGCGATATGTTGGACATGGCCGCAGCCAGCGCGCCCTCGGCCGCCTGCCGCTGCCGCGTCTGGTCCGCCAATGTTTTCTGCAAGCCGTTTATCTGCGTCTGCAAAGAGTTGCCCTGCTCGTTCAGCTGCCTGATTTGGCCGGACAGATTCTGCCGCTCATCAGCCCACGTTTGCTTGTCTTGCCAGTAGGTAGCGTTGAGCGCAGAATAACCATCCTGCAGGCCCCTGTATTCCCCCATCTGCATGACATTGATGCCGATGCTGGCTGCAAGCAGCAAAACCGCGCCGACGAGGGCCATGCCTTTCAATTCCACGCTTTTTGGTTCACCCCAAAACCTCTAATATCTTCTCCCCCCAAGTTATTCCGGTCATTTTCATGGGTCTCTCTTTAGCGGAAGACATCCTCTATGATGCCATCGTCGTTGGCGCCGGCCCCGCCGGCTGCTCGACCGCCCTCTTCCTGGCGCGCGCAGGCCATTTCGTTCTGCTGGTGGACAAGGCGAAATTCCCCCGCGAGAAGGTGTGCGGCGACGCCGTGTCGGGCAAATCCATCGGCGTGCTGCGCACCTTGGGGCTTCTGGGCGCTCTCGAGCAGCCCGCGCACGGCGTCATCACCGGTCTGAAGATGGTCTCGCCAAATGGGAAAGAGGTGCTGGTCCCGTTCCCCAACGCAGACGGCCTCTCGTGCGCCGGCTACTGCCTGCGCCGCCAATCGACAGATGCCATTCTCTTCGGGGCCGCGAAGGCGGAATCCAACATAACTGTTCTGGAGAATTTCTCTGTGAGCGGACTGGAAAAAGGCGGCGATGGCCTTTCGGAAGGTTTACTGCCTGGGACCGACATTCCGTGCCGA
>CAYIMK010000090.1:0-4538 GCA_964364595.1 Microcaldota archaeon
CACATGTCACGCAGCACCTTGACGGCCTCAGGGCCTGACACAACCAGCGCCACGATGGGCGAGGACGTCATGAAGGAGACGAGGCCGGGGTAGAACGATTTGCCGACCAGGTGCGCGTAATGCTCGTCGCACTTCTTGGCGTCGAGGCGGAGCATTTTGAGGCCCACCATCTGCAAGCCGCGCTCTTCGAGGCGTGCAATCACGTTCCCAATCAGGCCGCGCTGCAATGTGTCGGGCTTGAGAAGAACCAGTGTTTGTTCGACCGCCATTTCAAATCACCCGCTGGAATTTTTATGAAAGAAAAATGAATTAAAAATTAAATTAAAAATGAAATTAAAAAACAAAAGGACTACTTCTTGCCGCCGGCAGCCGATTTCTCGGCCTCCTCGCGCGCCTTCTTCTCGGCCAATTTGGCTTCTATCTCCTTGGCGAACGCGGACTCCTTCTTCTCCACGGACTTGTGGTCGGAAATCAGAGTCGCCTGTTTTGCCGTCCATTTCACCAGGCGGCCTTCGCGGCCCAGTTTGAGCAGGTTGCGCCTGCATTTGGACGAGCAGAAGCCCAGAGTCGTGCCGTCGCGCTTGACGTAGAGAAGGCCTGTGCCTCGGGGAATCTCGTTGTTGCAAAAACTGCAGAACATGTCAAATCCCTCTTAGCGTGCCTTGATTTCCTTCGCCTCGCGCTCGGTTTCCAGCAAGAGGAGGATGTCTCCCTTGCGGCATGGCCCTTTCACGTTGCGGCGGATGACGCGGCCCTTGTCCTTGCCGGCCATCACCTTGCAGAGCACCTGGTAGACTTCGCCGTGGATGCCGGTTTTCACCCGCACCTCGACGACTTCCACCGGGATGCCGTCATTGTCAGCCCCAGCCATCAACAATCACCTAAAAATATTTTGGGCGGACTTTACGCCTTGTCGGGCTTCTTGCCCTCTTTCTTCTCCTCTTTCGGCTTGTGCTCCTTCGGCTTCTCGTGCTTCTCGGCCGCGGCGGGATTGGCTGTGACGCCTCCCAGCGGGCGGACCTTGTCGGCGAGCGCCTTCACCATCTCGGCAGCGTTGCCGGGCTTGTCGATGGCAATGGCCGCGCAGGGCACCGGCAGGCCGGCGGCGCCGCCCAGCTCTTTCTTGGTGGGAACGTACGCATAGGCGATGCCTTTCTCCTGGCAAATCATGGGCAAATGCATGACCACTTCCTCGGGCTCGACGTCCTCGGCAATAACAACAAGTTGCGCTGTGCCGGCCTCGATGCCTTTGGTGGTTTCATTCGCTCCCTTGCGCAGGCGGCCGGAATCGTTGGCCACCGTGATGGCTTCGAGAACTTTAGCCACCATGTCTTTGGGGGTTTCGAACTTTACGTAAGCCTTCGCCATGTATGCTCACCTCAATTCATCGGTTCATCGCTGGCTTCCATTAGAAGCAGCTAAGACGTATATGGGTGTCAGGGATTAAAAAGATAGGGGGCCGGCAACGTCATTTCGGAATACCACTTCTCGTATTCCTTGTGCGTGCCGATGAACACCACGCGCCGCAATCAACGGCCCGCTGGCCGTTGGTGCACCGTCGGCCAATGGGCCGACGATTGTTCCATCTTTTTCTCGTATTGGATGTAAGCGATGCGATATCCACCAACCTCTTCAACAAAATGCGGCTTTCCGTGCTTGAGATGGCGGGAGATGAGTTCGGGGCGCTCGAGCTGACAGAGTTTTTTGGCTATTTTGATTCGCACGCTGCGGTCGAGGCGAAAAAAAGCGGATTTTGCATCGTCTTCCACACGGACCTGACAGCTCACATCTCATCCCTCGAGATGCCCGCCTGTTTGAGCGTGTCATCCAGTGAGATGAGCTTGCGCTTGCCTGCCTTTATTTCAGCATCTATTTTGTCCATCTTGCGCGACGCCATCTCGTCGGCATGCCTCTGATGCGGCAGAAGGCCGTAGCGGTCGGCCAGCTCCAGCACGCCAGCGCGCAGAGCCTCGGTCTTGGTTTTGTAATAGCCCTGCTTAATCATCTGGGTGAGGAGTTTGTCCACCACGCCCTCGAAACGGACTACGGATTGCATGATACCACCTTTTTGGTATCATTTTGGTATCAAAAGTATATAAAACTAGTCTTTTTGCACTTTGCCTGCCTTGACAAACTGGAGAAGTTTCTCGGCCAGTTCGCTTATTTTCAACCTCTCCTGCTGTCCGTCGTCGCGGTAGCGGATGGTGACGGTCGGCCCGCCGGCCTCGTTTGCCTTCTCTTTTGTCTCATAGTCTATTGTTATGCAATAAGGCACGCCGATTTCATCGGCCCTTGCATAGCGTTTTCCAATCGAGCCGGATTGGGCGTAATAAACGTCAAGGCCGGCCGCGCGAAGCTCGCTGGTCAGCTTTTGTGCTGTTTCATCCAGTCCGTCTTTTCTCATGAGCGGGAAGATGCCGGCCGCGTAGGGGGCGATGGCTGGCGGGAAGGCGAACCATTCCCACTCCTTGCCGGCACCTGCCGGCCTATACGCGCTCTCCAGCACGCACCAGAACGTGCGGTCCACGCCCATCGAGGGCTCCACCACGTGCGGAATGATGCGCTTTTTCTCCTCTTCAACAAAAACTGACAAGTCCTGCTTTGAGAATTTGGCGTGCTGGCTCAAGTCGAAGTCGGTGCGATACGCAATTCCTGACGTTTCGATAAAGCCGTAGGAAGTTTCCACTTCCAAATCAACGTTTCCTTTCGAGTAATGGGGCAATTCGTCATGGGGCATGACGCGGAAACGGTATTTGTCATGCGAAATGCCCAGGCGGGCGTAGAGGCGGTCTTCCAGATAGACCATGTAAGCGAGAATTTCGTTGGGGAACAGGCCGCGGGAGAGGGCGTCGCGCAGGGAGATGTCCTCGACCGGCAGAGCGGCATCTCCATCGGCGGGAGGAAGAATACGAACCTTCGCGCTGGCGATTTTGTCGAACCCATCTATTTTGCTGCTTGAAGGATTGAAGAAATATTCCAGTTCCATTTGCGAGAATTCACGGCAGCGGATGAGCCCCTGCCTTGGCGAGACCTCGTTGCGGTAGGAACGGCCGACTTGGCCGATGGCTAATGGAAGCTTGGCTCCGTTGACTGTGAAGATGCGCTTGAAGTCAAGAAAGATGCCCTGCGCTGTTTCTGGGCGCAGATATGCCGGACTGTCACCGCCCGCGCCAATCGAGGTGGGAAACATCAGGTTAGCCCAAGCAACCACGCCCAAATCGCCCTTGCATGAGGGGCATTTGATTTGCTGGGCAACGATGCCGGCATTCAATTCCACCGGCTGCTTGCCTGCCCAAGCAGCCATTGTTTTCTGCTCAAGCAAATGGTCTGCTCTAAAGCGCTGTTTGCATTTTGTGCATTCTGTCACGGGGTCTGCGAAATGCTCCACATGGCCTGAAGCAACAAGAACTGCTTGCGGAAGAACAGTGCAGGATTCGATTTCCAAAAATCCGGGCTCGGTGATGAAAAGGCGGCGCCACTCGTCCTGTATGCGGCGCTTGAGCACGCAGCCGACGGGGCCGTAGTCGTAGAAGCCGCCTGAAGAATTGTAAATTTCGGCGGAAGGCAGGAGAAAGCCGCGGGAAACGGCCAGCTCCATGAGGCGTTCGTGCAATGGGGCCATGAATGAGTATAGGAAGGAGAGGGTTTTAAGGCTGGCGACGATTGGCCGTTTCGTTTTTAACTTCTTATCCCCACTCTTATTCTGTCTTTTCACTAGGGCCCGTAGTCGAATGGCTAAGACGCCTGCTTGACATGCAGGAGATTCGGAGTTCGATTCTCCGCGGGCCCATTTGATCCAAAATAACTTGGATGAGATTGAAGAAAAATGTAAGAGAGGGCTATATGCACCGCAGCTCGTTTGCCATAGGATTTATACTCGTGCTTGGTTTAGGTTTAGTTTTCGGACAGGCTACCCCGACTCAATGGGATGGGGAAATTAATCTAGAGTATCAGAACACCGTATTGAAATTGAATACTGTTGGAGAGGTAGAAAGTGACACTACCGTCATGGGTTTGCTTTCTGGAGAAATACCTGATACAAACGCCTCGATAGCTACTGAATTTAGATTTGGGTCAGCTATCGATGAAAAAAGTATTAGCATTGTTGATTTGTTAGATCCAAAAAAAACTGAATTAACTCTTGTTCCGAAACTCGCTAATGACAGTAGTTGCGCCGGCACATTTGAATATAATGCAACTGCGAATAAAGCGATATATTGTTTTCGGGCCGTAAAAGGAGGCGGTCTGCGTATAGGAATTAAGTTCAAATATCGTCCAATAGATTCGAGTCAATGGCAGGCGTGTCTTGAACAAGGAAGAGTTGTTAGAGTCGTGAATCTGGGTTTCCCTCCTGCATCGCTACCGTATAGAGCATCATACGAATTAACGTCTGACCCAGCTCTGAATCTTACTATAAACCGAAGTTGTGTAGCTGGTTGGACATTGATTCCGATTGAGGGAGGATTTAGATGCGAAAACAATCATCTTATAGCTAATCCGATTAGCTTTTGAACTTTATGGGTATATCACCTATCGGT
>CAYIMK010000091.1:0-1552 GCA_964364595.1 Microcaldota archaeon
GTGGTGGACTACACCCTCGAGGCGCTCTTCGAGCGCAAGCGCGAGGATTTGCTGCACCAAATCCACCAGCAGCTGTTCAGCGCCGAGGACGAATCAGCGTCCATTGATTTCGGGGCCGGGGGCAGGAAGGCCCGCGCGGGCAAGGGCAAGAAAAGCAAGGCGAAGAAATCTAAATCCCGCAAATAATTTTTGCAGGCAATGATTTGTGTAGGTGAAATGAAAAATGGCATCAGCAACAACGGCCAAGTCCCGCCCAAAGAGCGGCGGACTGCTCTCGCGCCTGTCATTCAGGCCTCTGGTCTACGGCTATGCCAATGCCCGCGTGCACGGCCTCTACTCCCGCCTGCTCGACGCCGACGAGATGAAAGCGCTGCTGGCCGCCCCAACATTCGACGCCATGGTGGAGGTGCTGGAACGCACCCAATACAAGGACGAGCTGGTGGCCCTCTCCCTGCGCTTCAAGGGCGACGACCTGATAGAATTGGCGGTCAGCCGCCGCTTCGCATACTTTGCCGCGCAACTGCTCAAGGTCTGCCCAAGTGCCGACAGGCCGACGCTTCAGGCCCTGCTGGGCCGATGGGATGCGCACAACCTCAAGGTGGCGCTGCTCGCGCGCCGGCAGAAGGAGCCGTTCGAGAAAGTGGCGCCTTATCTTGTGCTGGCCGGCAAGTTGCGCGAGAGCGATCTGCAGGAAATATGCTCGGCCCCCAACGCCGGCGAAATCCTGCACCTCGTGCGCATCGCAATGGGCGGCGACGCGGCGTCCGGCTCCTCTGTGGGCGAAACCGAGCGCTTCCGCAAACTGGTGATGCAGGCAGACACGGCGCCCAGCCTGCAGCCGCTCATGGACGAATTAGACCGCATGGCTTACCGCATGGCGGCCTCCGCGGCTTCCTCCTGCACTGCAGACGGCGGCGAGGTGCGCCGCCTCGTGCAACGCGCGGCTGACGAGAAAAATCTTTCAACAGTGCTGCGCCTGAATTCGGCCGGCTCCAAGCCGGCCGACATCCGCCGCTACCTTGTGCCGGGCGGCTCGGTGTCAGATTCCAAATGGCTCGCCCTCATCTCGCAGGGGGCGCTGTCCAATCCTTCCGCCCATCTTGATTCGCGCCTCGGCTGGAAAGACGCGCTCGAGGCCTACTCCCGCAATCCTTCCGCCGCGCAGCTCGAAGTCGCGCTGGCACAGGCGTCTGCCTCCAAGAGCGTGCGCATCTTCCACCGCTCGCAGATGAACCTCGGAGTGCTGGTGGGCGCGCTCATGCTGAAAGAGCAGGAGATGGCCAACATCCGCAAAATCGTGCGCGCCAAATCATTGCGCCTTCCTGCCGCGGAAATAGAGAAGATGCTGGTGCAGGTCAGGTAGCTGGTGAATCCTCATGGCTGAACCATCCATTCCGACCGAACAAATCGTCGTCATCGGCGACAGCGCGCTGCGCACAGGCTTCAGCCTGGCTGGACTCACTCATCTTCACTCCGCCTCCACTCTGGCCGAGGGAGAGGCGCTCCTGCAAAAATTCATGTCTGATCCGGCCGTCGGCATCATCATCGTGGT
>CAYIMK010000091.1:1562-4532 GCA_964364595.1 Microcaldota archaeon
TTTAAAGGCCGCCATCCCGCAGGTGGCGAAACTAAAGAGTTTCAGCGCCGCCAATGCTCTGCAATTTGCCATGATTACTCAAAAAGATTTAATTCCGGCCAAGAAAAAGAAAGACCTCGGCATCATCATCGTGGACGAGCGCCTGCTTGAAGCAGCTGACTGGCGCCTGCGCCGAAAAATAGAGATGGCCGCAAAGCCGGTCGTGGTGGCCGTGCCGGGAAGGGACGGCCCTGCCGAGCAGAGCGAGTCGATTTCGAAACTCGTGAAGCGCGCGCTGGGCTTTGACTTGATGAAGCGCCCCGGCGCCAAGAACGGCAATGGAAAGAACGGAAACGACAACAGCAAGAATGGAAATGGAAACGAAAAGAACGCCGCGAGCCAATCCAAATCATAATCCAAAAATCATATGCACTAATGAGGTGGATTTAATGGGCAAACTCATCCGCATCTCCGGTCCGGTCGTCGAGGCAGAAGCCATGAGCGGCGCGGCCATGTATGATGTCGTCAAAGTTGGCAAGGAAGGGCTCATGGGCGAAATCATCAAAATCGTCGGAGACCGCGCAATCATCCAGGTCTACGAGGACACGGCCGGCCTGCAGCCGGGCGAGCCGGTGGAAAGCACGGGCCTTCCACTCTCGGTCGAGCTCGGCCCCGGGCTTCTCACCTCAATCTACGACGGCATCCAGCGCCCGCTGGAGGCAATTGCCGAAAAAACCGGCTCGCTCTTCCTGCCAAGAGGAGTGGCGGTGCCACCCATCAACCGAGCCAAGAAATGGGATTTCAAGGCGGTTCTAAAAGGGGGCGACAAAGTCAAGCGCGGCGACGTGCTCGGCACCGTGCAAGAGACCGACCTCATTCTGCACAAGGTGCTCGCGACCCATGACGGCACCGTCAAGTCGGTGAAAAGCGGCAAATTCACCATCGACGACACCGTGGCCTCCATCGAGTCGGGCGGCAAGAGCCACCCTGTCACCATGGTGGTGCGCCAGCCGGTGCGCAAAGCTCGCCAGTGCGCCGAAAAGCTCGACCCGACAATTCCGCTCATCACGGGCCAGCGCGTGGTGGACATGTTCTTCCCCATCGCCAAGGGAGGCACCTGCGCCATTCCCGGCCCATTCGGCTCGGGCAAGACCGTTACCCAGCACCAGTTTGCAAAATGGTCTGACACTCAAATCGTTGTCTACATCGGCTGCGGAGAGCGCGGCAACGAAATGACCGACGTGCTGACAGAATTCCCGCACCTTGTCGACCCCAAGTCGGGCAAGCCGCTCATGCAGCGCACAATTTTGATTGCGAACACATCCAACATGCCGGTGGCGGCGCGTGAAGCGTCCATTTACACCGGCATCACAATTGCCGAATACTACCGCGACATGGGCTATGACGTTGCCCTGATGGCCGACTCCACCTCGAGGTGGGCCGAAGCCATGCGTGAAATCGGCGGGCGTTTGGAAGAGATGCCCGGTGAAGAGGGTTACCCCGCCTACCTGGCGCGCCGCCTGGCCGAATTCTATGAGCGCGCGGGCCGCGTGCGCTGTTTGGGCAGCGAAGAGCGCTACGGCTCCATCACCATAATCGGGGCCGTCTCGCCGCCCGGCGGTGACATCAACGAGCCGGTTTCGCAAAACACGCTGCGTGTGACCAAAGTGTATCTGGCCCTCGAGGCATCTCTTGCCCAGCGCCGCCACTTCCCGGCCTTCAACTGGCTGCGCTCCTACTCTCTTTACACGGACACGCTCGACAAGTGGTACACGCAGAACATTTCAGCCGACTGGACAAAACTGCGCACCGAGTCGATGACACTTTTGCAGAAGGAGGCCGAGCTGCAGGAAATCGTGCAGCTGGTCGGCCCAGACGCCCTGCCCGAGAAGGAGCAGCTGGTGCTTGCAACCACGCGCTCCCTGCGCGAGGACTTTTTGCAGCAGTCCGCCTTCCACGAAATCGACACCTACTCGTCAATGCGCAAGCAGTATCTCATGCTGCGCAACATTCTGGCGGTGCACGCGCGCGCAACAGCCGCCCTCGACTTGGGCATGCAGCTCAAGCGCGTGCTGGACATGCCGATTCGCGAGAAAATAGGCCGCATGAAAGAGGTGAGCGAGAGCAACCTCGTGCAGCTCGAGCACATGCAGGGCGACATCGACAAGTCGTTCGATGAAGCGGCCCGCTCTTAAGGTGATACTGATGAAAGAATACAAAACAATCACCCAAATCGCAGGCCCGCTGGTCTTCGTTTCCGACGTGTCGGGCGTGGGCTACAACGAAATGGTGGAAGTGATCCTGCCCACGGGCGAGAAGCGCATGGGCCAGGTGCTCGAATCAGCCAAAGGCATGGCGGTCATCCAGATTTTCGGACCCACTGCCGGCATCAACACCACCGGAACGCGCGTCCGCTTCCTTGGCGAGACCATGCAGCTGGGAGTGAGCACAGACATGCTGGGCCGCAGTTTCGACGGCCTCGGCCGGCCTCGCGACGGCAAGCCCCCCGTGACGGCTGAGAAGCGCATTGACATCAACGGCTCGGCCCTCAATCCCTTCATGCGCGACACGCCCTCCGACTTTATCCAGACCGGCATCTCGACCATCGACGGCCTGAATACTCTTGTGCGCGGGCAGAAACTGCCAATCTTCACGGCATCCGGCCTGCCCCACTCGCAGCTGGCCGTTCAGATTGCGCGCCAGGCCAAGACCGTGTCCAAGCAGAAGGAGCCGTTCGCCGTCGTATTCGCCGCAGTCGGCATCACGCACGAGGAATCCTCCTTCTTTATGCGCGAATTCCAGAACTCTGGCGCGCTTGAGCGCGCCGTGCTTTTCCTCAATCTGGCCGACGACCCCTCGGTGGAGCGTCTTATCACGCCCCGTCTTGCTCTCACCGTGGCCGAATATCTGGCTTACGAAAAAGACATGCACGTGCTGGTCATCATCACAGACATGACAAACTACTGCGAGGCATTGCGTGAAATCGCTGCC
>CAYIMK010000092.1:0-2201 GCA_964364595.1 Microcaldota archaeon
CCGCTCGCCTTTTCCTCTCTTGTTGTGCTTGAGGGCAGCCGCCAGCTCAGGTGACATAATCTCGTATTTGTCGAGCGGCTTGACCAGCTGTGTTTCAATCGCGAATTTCTCAAGAGGCATCTTGCCCGAGCGTATTTCGGCCACCACTTCGCGCACAATGGCCACTGCCTTGTCTTTGGAGCCGTCCTTGAGAATTGCCTCGAGAACGCGCCGTTGTGTTTCTCTCGCAATCACGGACCAGTCTCTTCGAACGAGTTCGAATCCTCTGATTTTGATTCTTCCCTTGTCGTCGATGAGCGCGTATTTCTTTTTGGCGCCTGTTGAGGCAGATTTCGAAGCTGCGCCGGCGCCAGTCCCGTCACCGCCGTTTTCCCCGCCCTTGACGGCCGCCCCTGTCACCTTTTTGCTCACGAACACTCCGCGGGGGTAGAATGCCTCCAATTCAAGTTCCATGCCGTGCGGCAAGTCCGCGTTGACGCGCTTCATCCATTCCAGCACGTCCTCTTTTTTCTTCTCGCCCATGAGCAAAAAGCACGAATCAGTGTCCTGATAAAGCAGTTTGAAGCCCGCCTTCTCCGCCTTCTCTCCGGTCTGCATGATGAACTGCCGCCCCCACGCTGTCACAGACTCTGCCGCAGAGCGCGAATAATAGCGCGAGCGCGAAAACGCCAAATATCCGTAGTAAGAATTGGCCAGAATCTTGAGGGTCTGCTGGCGCGCGAACATGGCCCGATATTCGGAACTGCCGGGTTCCAGCTTTTTCAGCTTGTCTTTGAGCTCGGCGCGCGCCTTCATGACCTTGGCCAGCACATCCGGAATGAGTCCTCGGTGCTTTTTGCAGAAGTTCGCGCCCGTTGGCGAGACATAGCCGTCGCCTTTGCAGCAGGAACAGTCGAGAGTGAATGGGTCGATGTTGTGCGCAATTATGATGGATGGATACAGGCCCCGAAAGTCGAACACCCCCATGTTTTCGTAAATGCCCGGCGATGGCGTCTTGACATACGCGCCCTCAATCGGGTGCATCTCGCGCGCCTTGGCCTCCTCATCGTTTGGCTTGTTGGGCACGATTGCCCCCCGCGCCACCGCCTCGCACATCAAAAGCGATTCCACCAGCTGCGAAGACGTCGCCCCAACCACGTCGGAGGGCGAGAGCCGCGTCACGCGGGCCATTTCCAGCTCAAGCGGCAGCACCAGCTGCGTCAATTCCCATGTGATGTGCGCGTCGCCCTGCGCATAATCAGCCAAAGGCCCGACGCGGTGTGGGTCGTCCCACATCTTGTAGATGTCAAGGCGGTCCATCTGCTCCTTTAGCACGCTCTTGTGCCCGGTCAATTCGGCATATGCATTCTCAAGCGTGAAGCGGCTCACTTTCACCGCCCCGATGAATGAGAGGAAGCGCAAAAGCGGGAAAAGGTCCACATAGATGCGGCCCTGCACGCGCGCAACTTCGCGTATGCCGCGCTTGCGCACCTTGAAAGTGGAGCCGTCGCGGCCCATGCGCAGGGGCGTGTGCAAATGGTCTGCGCGCGTCTGCAAATAAGGCAAATCGAACTGGGTGGAATTGTAGCCGGATAGCACTTCGGGGTCAATCTTGTCAATGACCCGGCCGAATTCCTCAATCATGCCCTTCTCGCTTATGCAATCCTGCACAAACGGGCGGTCCTTGATTGATTTGTAAGTGAGAACTTTGCCGTCGTTTGTGCTCGTTGCATAGGAAATCATGATGCACGGGTCCTGGGCCGCCCTCGGCGCGCCCAGAGGATTGTAAGTCTCGATGTCGAATGTCATTGTGCGGAAAGTCGGATTGGCTTCGCGCGTGCTGAGAATTTTGAGAAGGCGCCGGCCCTGCCGCTCATAGGTGAGCCGGCTCAAGGGCGCGAGCCCCTTGTCCATCATGTAGCGCCGGCCGAAGATGATGCTGTATTCCCATGCATGATAATCCTTGAAGGCCGTGCGCAAATCCGGCACTTCGGGCGGATGGTGCGCGTACACCTTGAGCACTTTGCGCTTGTGGCCCTCGACTTCGCGCTCCACCTCCTCCATGTGCGCCGCGTGGATGCGCAGGCCGCGGTGCAGCACGCTGGCTTTCATTAGCTCAGGAATCTTGGAGGCGGGCGCGTCGATGTAGAAATAGGGCTCGTAGCGGTCGTAGAGATAATAGAGGCGTCTGCCCTTCATCTGCAAACGCACGCGTGTCTCGT
>CAYIMK010000092.1:2211-4516 GCA_964364595.1 Microcaldota archaeon
TGTCTGCTTCGAGCAGGACGCCTGAGCGTTTTTTGATTGGCGGCTTTGGCTTGGGGGGTTTTGGCGATGAAGACGGCAAAGCGGGCGGGGTGGCCACGGGCGCGTGGTGTTCGTGCTCGCTCTTGGCCGAATGTTCGTTTGATGCGCTGCTCATCGCTTCTGCTACTCGACGCTCAAGCTAAAAAAGAAGACTTATCTGCCGCGCGATTTTAGGCCGCTTCGTCCTTGACTGCAGCCTCTTCGGCTTCGTCCGGCTTGCGCTTTATTTCCGCGATTTCCTCGAGCGAGACGAACGGGTCGACCTCTTTCATGTAGGGCTCGTTCTCCGCTCTCTCTTCCTCTCGGGCCTTGCGCTTCTCCTCTCCATAACTGCGGCGTTCGCGCCGCCCGGCCATCTCCTCAGCCCTCTTCTCGTCAGCCGCTTTCAGCTGCTGGTAAATGGAATCAATGTCCTTGCGCAAGCTCTGCAGCTCGCCAACCAGCTTGCGCCGCTCGTCGCGCGCGGCGTCGAGCTTGCCGCGCACCTGCGCGCCCTGGCCGGATGTCCTGGCCTCTGCCTTCGAGTCCGCCAATTCGGCCTGCACCACCTCGAGCTCGCGGATCATGTCCTTCTCCTGCTTTGAAGTGTAAGCCGATGTGGCAATGGCGAATTCCATGCGGTCAATCTGCTCGGCCAGGCGCTCGGGCGAGCGGGTGCGGCCCATCGGCCGCGGAGCGGCGGGCAGGGCCATCAGCTCGCGGCGCAGCGTCTCAATCGTCTCGTTGCTGGCTTTTAGCGTCTCGATAATAGAGCGCTTGCGCTGGAGTTTGGACTGCATCGTTTCTCGAAGTGCCTGAATGTCGGGAATGTCTTCCATTGATTTCAACCGCTAAAACCTATCCGTGAATAGACTGTCATTAGCTTGTCGGATAGAACTTATAAAGCCTGCCGGCACGTCGTGTTTGTGCCAAGTTGGGGGATTATGAGTAGAAACTCTTATAAACCCCTTTCAACTCATCTCTTACGCCTATCCGTCTTTTGTTCCGCTCTGCCGGAATCGACGGCGCGGAAAACTGGTCGCCTTGCCGGCGTCGTAATGGCGCCGGCCTAATTTTCTCAACCGCCAGCGAAGAAGCTAGTGAAACAGAATGCAAAATAAAATAAAAATATTCGGGCCGGCCTTCGAAGGTCAGCCTCGTTGTTCTTGTATTTTATTTCCTTCAAAAAATTAAGCGTCCTCTCTTGCGCGAAAGCAACCTTTATATACTTATATTAACATATATTATAACCTATAACGAGGTGAGATTTATCAAATCCCCATTATTTGAAAAAGCGCTCAAACCTATCAACATTCTCACGGCCAAGCGAAGCGTTAGCAAGTTATTCTCCAATCGGGAGCTTCGCCCAAGCCGGAGTCCGGGCAAAACGGTTCATCCGCGCTCAGAGCAAGAGTTCCAGACGCTCCAAGCCTTGCGGCAGGAGTTGTCGGCGGCTCTGGCCCACTATCCGCGCAAGACGAGAAAAGCCATCCTCTATGAAATGAATGTCTCATCCAACTGGGTGAGCGACCCGTCACTGGAACCGATTGAGAGGCTGGGAGGCATTGCTGATTTGCGCGTGTTCGTGGAGGTTCTCAAAGACCCTGCAATCGTCCGCATGCTCTCAAAATCCGATGCGCCCCAACTTGGGCCGATGCTCTCATTCATGCGTTCGGTCGCCATGCACACCGGCTACTTCTGCATGAAGGAGCGGCGGGCCGGCGAAATTGCGCGCATCAACAAAAACGAGTTGGACGCGTCGGTTTTGGACCTTGTTGAACGCGACCGGCAGGAGCGGGTTTCGCCCTCTCTCGAAATGTTCGAAGCCTTTGTCAAAAGAGCCGTATCCGGTTCGCTTGTTGCAGGAGAGGAGCCGTTTTCCAGCCTGGTTCAGAAGCTGGGTGCTTTTTCCAATGACGGGTATCTGGCGGAACGTGTGCTGGCTGATTCTGCTGCCAAAAATCCGGCGCAGGCGCGCGAGTTCATCCGCCTGTTTTTCGACATGGACGTCGACGCTCTCAAAGAGGCGCTCAAAGGCGCTGACTTTGTGCTTGAAGAATCGCTCAAGGCGGTGTTGAAGGTTCGGCCTGGTTTGCGGTCCATGGGCGAGTTCGTGGACAAGCTGGAGGATGCCGCCACCCTGTTCAATTCCCCTGATGCCATGGCAGAAATAATCCAAATCTCCAATTTCAACAAAAATGTTGAGGCTATGGGCCGCCAACCTAAAACAGAAAACCCAGAGTAGGCTTCCCCTGTCTTTTTCGTTTTTCTTTCTCTTTTTCGCCGG
>CAYIMK010000093.1:0-4494 GCA_964364595.1 Microcaldota archaeon
CGACCTGGCCCTTGGCGTTGATGGCCCCGCCTTCGCTCGGCCCTTCAATTTTTATGCCAAGCGCCGCGTTGGCGTCCGTGGATACGGTCATCACCACCACGCCCGGGGTGCCGGGGCGGACCACGGCCGGCAGGGTGGACACGCCGGAGACCGAGAGGTCTGCGCTGGAAACCGGCAGGAGCATGAGGAGCAGGATGAAACAGGCCATCAGCCGCGCCGCGAGCGCGAAATGACCTCGCACCGCGGGAGCGGATTGACCGCTTGGATAGAAGCCCGCGTCTTTGCTTGTTTTCTTTTTTGCGCCCATATCCATACACCCCGCCGCCTCCGGCGTCCAAACGACCGTAATCTAAGATTATCCGGTCCTTTTCCTTTTATCGCGTGTCTTGTGCTCATCCAGTATATAGGAGCTGCCCAGACGCTGCGGCCCCCCGTCGAACTCGATGCGCCCGTCCCGCAGCGACACCACGCGGGGCGAGAGCCGGGCCACCCCCGGGTCGTGCGTGACCACGATCAGGGTGCGGCCGCCGGCATGCAGCTGGTCGAAGATGGCCATGACTTCCTGTCCTGAAACCGAATCGAGATTGCCGGTCGGCTCGTCGGCCAAGAGGATGGTGGGGTTGTTGACCAGCGCGCGGGCGATGGCCACGCGCTGGCGCTGGCCTCCCGACAGTTCGGCCGGCAGGTGGTGGGCGCGGTCGCCCAGGCCAAGGCGCGAGAGGGCATCCGCCGCGCGCGCGCGGCGTTCTGCGAGCGGGACGTCGTAGAGCATCATGGGCAGCATGACGTTCTCCAGCGCGTTCAGGGCCGGGACGAGATGAAACGCCTGGAAGATGAAGCCGATTTTCAGGCCGCGGAAAGACGACATCTCGGCGTCCCCGAATTGCACGGTGTCGGCCCCGTCCATGAATACCCGCCCTCCGGTTGGCCTGTCCAGCAGGCCGAGGATGTGCAAAATCGTGCTCTTGCCCGAGCCGGAAGGGCCGATGATGGAGACGCGCTCGCCCGCCTTCACGGACAGGCTCACGTTTTGCAGGGCCTGCACTTCTACCAGGCCCATTTGGTAGATTTTGGAGACTGACTCGAGGCGCAGCACCTCGCTTCCGTGACTGGCATTGGAGCGGTGGGCGACTGGCGGCGGCCGGCCATGGCTGGCCGCTTCATGCCTGGAGGAGGGATGTGGATGTATCATGGCCATGAAAACAACAGCTTGGCTTGGCCGGCTTTAAGATTTCTGGCTGCCATGAGGCCTTAGCCCGCGTCGCCGCCCTTGTTGATTTTGCCCAGCATCACGTAGGTGAGGACTGCGCAGATGATGCCCGCCGCATAAGCCCACTCGATTGTTTCGCCGGGCATGAGCCCCTTGCCGGTGGAGATGCGCCACATGGCCCAGTAGTAATAGACAGCATAGCCGAAGCCCAAAGAGATGAGGACTTTGGCGATGGACAGCAAGGCCTTGGTTTTTGAGGAACCCATGATAGGGGATGGCGAGAAAAAGGATAAAAAGGAGCCCTTTTCTTTCTCCCAAGAAAGAAAAGTGCTTCACCCCAAAAGAAAGAGGGTGCTAGAATTTGAACAGCTTCTTGATTTGCGCGCGCTTCGGCATCGACTGCGCCCCCGCACGCATCACTTTCGACGCCGCGCAGGCGTGGCCCATCTTGATTGATTCATAGAGCGGGCGGTTTTCCAGCTTGCCGCAGATGACGCCCGCGTCGAATGCGTCGCCTGCGCCGAGCGTGTCGACCACTGAAGGCGCCTTGAACGAGGGGATTGAGAAAAGGTCGTGCCCGCCGGTGCAGGAGAGGGCGGGGCCGCTGCTCTGCTTGAGCACCACCGAGCAGTCGTATTCGCGCGAGAGTTCCTTGACTCCCTCGAGCGAGAACGAGCCGGTGATGGCGGCCAGCTCGTGGCGGTTGATGATGAGAAGGTCGACATGTTTGAGCATTGGCTCAAGCGCCGATTTGCCAAGACGCGAGGCCGCGCGGCCCGGGTCAAACGAGAGCGGCAGGCCAGCCTTGCCGGCTATGCGGGCCGTGTCTTTCATCCACTGCAGGGTGCAGCCCGAAAGATGCACCCACTTGGCTGAAGCGATGTATGATGGCGAAAGACGGCGTGCCTCGTCCACGCACCCCAAATCCTCGACCACCATCACCTCGCCCTGCGGGTCGATGAGAATGATTGAGAGGCCGGTGCGCCCTTTTTTCACAAGTTTTACGTGCGAGCTGCTGATGCCCTCCCGTGCCAATTCAGAGAGAAGAAAACGCCCGTGCGGGTCGTCGCCAACGTTGGCCACGAGGCCGGATGAGTGGTTCAGACGGATTGCGTTAAGGGCAACATTTGCCGCCGAGCCGCCTGCCGATATTTGAGGCGGGCGGCGCAAGAATACGGTGCGGTCGGCCGACGGGAATGCCTCAACATAGTCGCGGATGTCGTAGACCAGATGCCCGATGCAGACAAGGTCGAGGGAGGCCATGAATGGAGAGGAAGGAGGAGGGTTATATGCTTTCGTTCTTGCCCGGCTTTCTGTTCTGGCTCGCGTGCGGCTCAGAGCTTAAAAGCGCCTCGCCGCTTTTTCAGCCTCTTCCATCTTCCCATTCGGTATCGGCACCCTCACCACTTGCTGCTGATAGCCGTATCTGGCCAGCGCCGCATACTCGAACACCAGCACGGATGGCCGGCCGGACCGAATCCGGGCGGATTCGAATCTGAATATCGGGCTTGGCTCCCAGTTGTGGAAATCCCCGCAAAGCCACAGGCCGTTCTTGCCGATGAACGCTTCCCCTCTTGACTGGAGGCGCTTGTTCCGCGTGAGCAGGGGCACGAGATAGGCCGCAACGGCCAGGAGCGCCATGAGCCCGAAAAGAACGGCCGTGACTAATGCTCCGGAGTCCGGATTGACCAGGATGAATGGGACCCCCACGACCACGCAGATGAAACCGATGAGCATGAGAAGGCCAAGCTTCTCTCCTGACTCCTCGCGAAATTCGTCTTTTACCCAGGCTTTCCAGAACGCCTCGTCATAGGCCCAATGAACGATGGGGGAGGTGAACAGCTGCTCGAGGCGCCAGGCGCGATAGGCATACAGGAAGAAAACCGCCACCGAGGTGAGGCCGAGGAGAAGCGCCAGAAAAGCGAGCGCAAAGCCGCCGGCCGGCCCGTCCATGCCGCTCAGGAACGGAAAGGCCGTTAGAAAGCCAAAAATACCGGTTGCGAGCGCTGAGAGGAGCGCCAGGCGCGCCTCGCCGTTTCTGGAGAAATCGACCATGCAGATTGCATGAGCTGCAGTTTTATTAACAAGACTTGTTTTCGCGCATCCGGCGCTTCGCCTTCGCGCCATCATCCGGTGCTTAAAAATTCTCTGCCCACTAAAAGAGGCCGATGATTCAGACAAGGCCTCACAGCTTCACGGCAGTGCAGATTCTGCTGGCCGCCATTTTCGTGGTGTTCATTGCCCAGAACATCTACCCAAGTGTCACCACCACTTTCATGTTCGACCCGAACAACCTCCAGCCATGGATGTTCGTCAGCTCAATCTTTTTGCATGCCAGCCTCATCCACATCTTCTTCAACGCCTATGCGCTGTGGATGTTCGGACCCGTGCTTGAGCGGCGCCTGGGCTTTTACAAATTCATGGCCCTTTTCTTCGCAGGCGGGCTCGTCGGCTCCATCGGATATTACGCCACCATCCTCGCGGGCATCACCCCCGCCTACCCGGCGCTGGGCGCGTCTGGGGCGATTTACGCCGTGCTTGGCGCCACGGCCATGCTCGCTCCCGAGCTGGTGGTGCTTCTTTTCGGCATCGTGCCGCTCACCATGCGGCAGGCGGCGCTCTTGTGGGTGGCGCTGGAAGTGCTGGGCACGTTCAACACTTCGTCCGGCATCGCGTCGGCAGCGCACCTGGGCGGGCTGATTTTGGGCTTCGCGTGGGGCAAGTGGGAAATCGAGAAGGCGAAAAGCGAATTGCGGCAGAAATGGAGATAAAAAAGAAAAACAAATGAAACTTCGGCGGCGCCCGAGCGCCGCAGGCGCGGCTGCCGGCCGCAATGAACGGAAACCCCCCGCCCCAACTTTAATTAGCCCTCGCGCCCTTCTTTTGCGTATGTCACTCGAAGAGGAACTGCGCAGCTCATTGGGCGCCGAGTTCGATGAGCGATTGGCCGCGAAGCTGAAAGAATACCACCAGCTCATCCCGCGCGAGGCGGCGCTCTACCTCCTCTCGCTCGAGACGGGGGGCGCTGCAGCGCGCGTCGAGACGCTGGCGCGGGCCCTGCAGGCGTTTTCACCTGTTCTGCTGCAGGCCAGAATCGAGAGAATCTTCCCGCCCCGCATCATCGAGAAAAACGGCAGGGAGAGCAAGAGCCAGCGCGCCGCGCTTTCAGACCAGACGGGAGCAGGCACGCTGGTTGTCTACGATTCCGCGTGCGCGCCGCTTGAGCGCGAATTGATGGCCGGCGACTTGATTGAGGTCGGGCCGGTGCGGGTGCGCGGCGGGGA
>CAYIMK010000094.1:0-666 GCA_964364595.1 Microcaldota archaeon
TTTCAAAAAACAGATAATATTCCCCGCCTGCTTGCGCAGGTGGACGGCCGGGGCGAGTGGGAAAACGTGCTTCGGCAGGTTCAGGCAATCCGGGAGATTCCGCCCATCGCCGGGCGCATCGACAGAGGAGACCTGCACGTGGAGGGGATGCTGCTCAATCTGCAGGAGCAGAGCGTAGCGGTGGTGCGCGAAACGGGCCGCGCGCCAAAAGAGGCGCGGCTGGCGGCAGAACATATCGAGCGCAGATACCGCCAAACCAATGCCGGACAGGACCTCGCGCTCCATCAATATGCGCACGCAGTGGTGGTGTCCGGCTCCAGCCTGCCGGTTAGCGGACGGGAGATTTTCGACTGCATGCAAGCCAATCGCATTTTTTCGGTGAGCGCATCAGACGGGCTGAGCCAGCGCCAGACAGGCCTGGACGGCCAGAGCTTGGCCAGCACCGAGATGGCGCTGCTCGATTTGCTGGATGACCATGCGCTGGCCTCGGTGCAGTACACCATCCTCCAGAACGCGACGCCTCACGTGGTGCTGGTGCATCCCGATGCGCAGGTGCTCAGGATTTGGGAGCAGGAACTGCTGGCCAAGAGCCGGATTATCCGCGACGCCGTGAAAAATGGCCCGGTCGTAATAGACCGCTATCTCTATGACCCAAAAACTGGCCGG
>CAYIMK010000094.1:676-4490 GCA_964364595.1 Microcaldota archaeon
AATCAGACAGACTGATTAGAGAGGTCAGGTAAGAAGCTTTGCTGCATTCGCAGGCTGGAGCAGAACGAAAGCCTTAAAACAGATAATACACACAAAACTACTATGGGAAACTATCCACAGGTGAAAATGGTAGACATCCTGCAAACACGGCAGTACCCCCAGCCGGGCTTGTTTGACGCTGACCCGTTTTTTGATAAAGCCAAAATGAGGATGGACTCCAAAAAGCTGGCAACGCTCGATGAGGCGCTACAGCAGAGACACAGGCAAGCGGTGCATTGGGGGGGAATTTTCTTTTCGGAGATGCTGAAGGGATTCAACAAGCTCCAGATTCCGGAAAATATGGCATTCATTATTCCGAAATGCGCCCAACTCGGCAAGATGCTTGCACAGAAAGACCAGTGGCCGAGCGACAACGCCATAGGCTGGATTGAAAAATTTGTTCAGCGTGCGGAGGAGCGGGGCCCGCAGAAAGGCAACGGGATTTTGGGCGGAGTGACGGCTGAACAGTTGGACACTATTCGCTTAAATTTGAAATTGTTCAAATACCTGCGGGAGGTTGACGGCTACATAATCCGCGGTGACAAGCAGGGGTTCGGATGGGCCGTCGCAGTGCTGAGGGCTTATCCGTCCGAATCGGCTGAGCGCGCCACCGCATTCTTTGCTGACTCGTAAAAGCGGTTGGCCATTCAGTAGACGATTTTTCCAAGCTTGCCCATCTCGCGCGCCACGTTGACTTCGCGCGCGATGCGCTTTCCCATCGACATCGGCTCGTTGAAGATATAGCTCGAATAGGGCGAGCCCTCGGGATAGAGGTTGGTGCCTGCCACTATGCGGGCCGAGATTTCAAAGCAGTAGAACTGCAAATTCTCGTCCACGATTAGCTCGAGGCAGAAGGGGCCGGGGATTCCGCCGAAGAGGCGCTCGGCCGCCTCGGCCGTGTCGCGGCCCATCTTGAGGATGTCACCCAAGAGAGATTCTCGGATTACAACCGACTCGTTGCCCACAACAGTGAACGACGGCTTGATGGGCACGCCTGCCATCAGCGTGCGGTAGCTCTCGTCAACGTTGCTCTCGAGCCGCCGGTCGATGGAAATCATCTCCAGATGCCCGTTGGCGGCGCGGTAGCCCTCCTTTGAGAGGGGCGAGTAGAAGTAGTGGGGATAGGCGCGCACGCCGGTGAGATATTCCTGCACCATGACGTCCTTGCCGCCGAATTTTGATTCGAACTCCTCGGGTGAATGCACGATGGCATAGCCGCGGCCCCCTTTCGCGCCGGGGTGCTTCACCACGCAGGGGCGGTCGATTTTGTCCGGGTCGATGATTGCCGGCGTCTCGAGGCCGGCCGCCTTCATCCATTCGAACATCTTGCGCCTGTCATGCTCCCATGAGAGGGAGAGGCGGTTGCCCAAGACAGGCAACGGCGCGTCATCCAGCCCGCGGCCGGCGTATTCCACGATGGAGCCGTGCGGGATGAGAAGAGCGTTTTTCTCGGCCAGCTCGGCATATGGAATGCCGCCAGGGCCGTCAACTTCTATGAATTCGTCGGGCCGGGCCAGAGGAAATGCGTCATAAATCGCGCGCTGGGCCTCTGAGGTGATGAGCCCGATTGTGGGGATGCCTTCCGCCTTTGCCCCGCTGAAAATCTGCAATGAAGTGTGCGAGCAGACGGTCGCAAGGGTCAGCTTGTCCTGCTCGTAGCCGGAAAGGATTTCGAGGATTTTCTCTTTTGTAATCATGTGAAAACACCAACAGGATTTTTTTACAAATCTTATGTGACAATTTCTCCGAGACGCTTCTGGGCGGCCGCCTCTTTTATTTCCATCGCTATGCGCTCGCCAACTGAGAGGGAGCGGCCGTGCAGGTAAGAGGAATAGGGAGTGAAGCGCGTGCCCGGCGAGCCGGGGACGCGGAAGGAGACGTCGAAGATAAGGATTTCCTCCCCTTTTTCTGCCGCAATCGTCGGCCCGCCGGCCGACGGTGCACCAACGGCCCGAAGGCCGTTGGCTGGCGCGATGGCGCCCTGTAGTGCGAATGGGCCGATGGGGCCGGGCGGGTATTCGGCCTTGACTGTTTTGACGAATTTCTCGCCCACTTCAAACACTTGCTCAAGAAGGGATTCGCGCAGGGTGCAGGCGATGTGGCCGACCTCGATGTTGTTGATGCGCACGCGGCCGGAAGAAATGGCTGGTTCGAGGTGATTCTGCTCCCGAGCCGGAAGGCGCAAAACGCCGTCGAGGTTTGTTTGCCGCCTTGTGTCGATGCCCAAGAGTTCGAGTTCGCCGGACAGGGGCGACAAAAAGAAATTGAAATTGAATTGCGCGCCCAGCACGAATTCCTCGATAAGGGCGTTCTTGAGGCCGTCGGGAGTTATGACGCCGGCTTCGAGCAAACGCTTGCTCTCGGCTTTGTATTCCCCGTAATTTGACGCAAAGAAGAAGGCGCGCTCATAGCTGCGCTTGGCTTCCGATGCCTTGATGATGCACAGCGCGTCGATTTGCTCCGGCTTGCCAAATGTTTTTGGCACGCGGATGCCGGCCTTCTGCAGGAGGTAATGCTGGTTCTTGTTCATGTTCCTCTCTTCGGCCCGCAAAAGGAGGCGGTTGCCGAAGATGGGGATGGTGAATTCCTTCTCGATGTTGTCATAGCCGACGTAAACGGAGAAAGAGCGGTGGGGAATGAAAATGGCCTGACGTTTTTTCAACTCGTCAAGGGCCGGCTTTTTTGTGATGTCTGCGAATTTGTCCAAAAGCAGCACGTCTTCCACGCAGCCCAAGATTGAGTTGCCGGACTTGCGAACTTTGTAATTGGATGAATAGAGCTTGTCGCGCCCCTTTTGGCAGACAACGAGGTTGGAAAGGCCTTGTGTTCGGGCGCCGGAGCAGATGTCGAGCGCAGAATGAGAGCCCAATACGGCAACTGAAGGCCGCTTGTAGGCGGCCGCCGCGGCCGACATTTCCGAAGAGATAGACGATTGTCCCATATAGAGATATGACGGGCAGGGTATAAAAAAACAGAGGTTAGCCGAAGGCTAGGCCGGTGCGTGTGGCATCCGCGTCAAAATATTATGAAGGCAAAAATCCACAAAAAGGTGCAAATGCATATGTACGGCAAAGGCTTTCTGAAAAAACCACCCTTGAAGAGGCTTTCAAGCACAGCGTCTTTCTCACCTACAACGGCCCCAGCATGAATGTCTTGGCCCCGGATCTTCCAACACTCTACGTTATTCCGAACAGAAAAAGAACAAACACAAAGCCGTGGTTCAAGACAACGTAGCCGGATTATGGGCCGATAGCTCCCAGCGCCAGCACCTTCATGCCCCTGGCGTCAATAGCATCCACAAAGCTCAAATCTTCTTATACACTTTCTTTCGATGCTCAATATAGGTAAAAGCAATTTGAGGAATGGAATCGTCGATGTCGGCTGTCAGCCGGTAATCCCCAACACGCAGCTTGAAGTCAGGCCGGCCGGAGAGCTTCTCGAAGAAATGACGGGGATTCTCTTTGGCCTGTGAAATCTTTTCCATGATGCACTCACGCACATCTGCCTGCAGATCGGCGATAAAGTCCAGTACCTGCTGATCGAAGATGACAGAATGAGTCACATTCCCAGCCTCTTGCGCGCTTCGGCTTCAGTGACGAACTTGCCAGCGCGAATACGTGCCCGCGCGGCTTCGATGGCTTCCACCGCCTCGCGGCTCAGTTCCGGCTCCTCGCGGGCCGTCTCGGCGATATGCACCAGCTTCTGGATCACGTCGTCGTAGCTCGCGCGACGGTACTCGCGCCATTTGTCCAGCTGGCGCTTGGTTTTCCCATGC
>CAYIMK010000095.1:0-4430 GCA_964364595.1 Microcaldota archaeon
GAAGAAGGCGAGGATGAAGGGGGCGAGGCTTTTGGAGGACGGGTCTCCCCGCTCCTTGTCCACGCTGTAGGTGTTGACGAGCACGAATCCAACTCCGTGCATGCTCGCAAGTTTGAGCGGCGTGATTTTTGGCGCGTCGGTCTTGGTGAAATTCTTTGAGAATTCGAGCACTCCTCCATACGCGGCACCGGCCGCGTCGATGCCTGACGGCCGCCCGCCGCCGTGTGCCACCTCGTCGGCCGTTTGCGCGTCCTCGAAAAGGACGGATGGCGGGGATTTTTTCTCTCCGGCAATTTTGCGCAGTCCAGCCCCGAGCGCCGCGCCCAGGGAGGCCGAATTGCCCACCCCTTTGAGCGGCCAGGCGCGCTTCACCTGCGCGCGAATCTGCAAATGCTGCAGGGGCCGCAGGCGTCCGGCCAGTTTCCGATAAAGCGCGGCGTAAGGATGCGCCGGGATTTTGGCCCGGCCTTTCGAGGCAAAAGACAAGGACGCCAATCCGACCTCAACATTATTTTCTTTTATAGTGGAGCGGTATTCAAAACCGGCCGAGACGGCCTGTGTTTTCACCGCCTCCATCTCAATCTCGTTGTAGGGCTCGATGGCGGCCGCCAGCCCGGGCGCGCCGTACACGACGTAATGCTCTCCGAAGAGGATGACCTTGGCCGGCGCGCGGGCGAGCACTCTCATTGTCTGTGTTCGGCGCATAATCCGGCTTTGGCCGATGGGCTTTATTTATCCCACCCTCCCACCTCTGCTTATGTCATACGACCCGATACTGCTGGGAGGCGTGGCCCTCTCGATACTGTTTCTGGCGCTGCTGGTCTGGCTCATGGTCCGCGCCGCCAGCCGCCCCGAATGGTCTGAAATAAGCCAGGGCACGCGCAAGGCGCGCGACGCGCGGGAGCGGGGAGCATGAAAAAAGAAAAAAATAAGGGAGAAAAAAGAGAGAGGAAGATATTCTCCCCCGCGCCGGCCGTTGTCAGGCCGGCTTCGCTTTCGTCTGCTTTTTCGGCTCCAGCGTCTATTCCATCTTCCCCCCCTCAACACAAGGATTTATTTGATTCCGTGCGCGGATGGAGCAAATCGTTCCTCAAGCAATTCCTCATCTTCTCGGCCATCTTCCTGCTCTTGGGCCTCATCGTCTTCTTCCTCTCGCCATCGTTCCTGCCCCGCCCCTCGTGGGCCTGGTCGCTGTCCGAGGAGCCGCTGGCCAAGAATTCCTATCTCAACATCAGCCCCGGCGAGAAGCTGGTGTATGTTCTCAGCACGGGCGGGCAGAACCAGACGCTCGTCATCCAGGCTTTCTCCTCTTCCAGCTGCCCCGGCGTGGTGCTGATGGACATGAACGCGCGCTCGGCCTCCTTGGGCCAGACAGGCGCCGCCCCGTCTATTTCGGGCCCGCTCACAATTGCCGCACCTGGCGCCGACCCGTCATTTTATTCGGTGTGTTTGGGCCTCGACGGCGTGGAGCGGGCGGCGGATGGGGGGCGTTTGGGGTCCAACATATCATTTTCCAACCTGAGCTGGCCGTACTTCCAGCCATGGATGCTGGCGCTCTCTGATGATTTCAACTGGTCTGCCAACGCAACGCTGAGCATCCAGCCATTCAATCTCACCCAGGTCACAGCATACCGCTACTGGGTGTCAGCGCGCACGGTCTTCTCGGGGCGGGACGCTTTCGAGGTGCATGTCTACACCAAGACACTCTTGGCCGGCTCCAGTTTGCCGCCGCTGCCGGCCCAGCAGGTGAACGGCGAGCTGCCGCTGCGGCTTTTGGTGGATTCATCCGAGCGGGTGCTGCTGCGCGCCGAGTTCTCGGATTCAACTCTGACTCTGGCGGACGCGCCTTTTTTGCAAAACAATGGGGCAAAATGAAAGTCCCTGTCCTAAAATCACGGGTCTTAGCGGAGCAGCGCGCGCCGGCCGCCTTTCATAACGCACATTTTTATACTAAAACAAACACTACTATCAGCGTCTGATGCCATGGCTCCACCAAATTCCCCTCTCATCCAAAGGCCGGCGCCGTCCTTTGAATTTCCCACCCCCTTCACCCTTCGCGATATCACTGCCACCCGCCAGCATTTTTTCCAGCGCTTTCTGGAGATGCCGACCAAGGGGTCTTTTATCGAAAATCCCGCCGCCATGCTGCGCGCCCTGCGCGCCCTGTTCTCCAAATGCCAGCCCGGGGCGGCCGAAGCCGGCCTCAAGGCCGTTGATTATTTCGAGCGAATCTATCCTGTCGGGAAGCAGGGTGCCGACGGCAAACTCGAGCTCTGCGAGCGCTCGGACCACACGCCGGAGCGCTGTCATCCCCTCGCCGTGGCCTGGTGGCTGGCCTACTCCGGGGCCCCGGCTGACGTGGTGGTGGCATGCCTCTACCATGACGCCGTTGAAGACGGCAAGCTGTGCAATCTGGAGCAGTGGCTGCAGCAGACGGGCATCCAGCCGGATTCGCCCGAAGGCGCCTTTCTCCAGTCGGCTTGGAGAAAAATCGACACCCTCACCCGCCCGCCCGTGGTCCAGGACGGCATCAACCTCAACAACGAGCTGCGCGCGCTCCTGCAGTCTCCGGCCGATTTTAGGAATCCGCGCGTGCAGGAAATCCTCTCCATCCTCATGGCCAAGCAGGAGAACTATGTCACCGGCATCTACCGCAGCACCGGCCCGCGCGCCGGCGAATCCGAGGGCATCATGACGGCCCTCATCAAGGTCTTTGATACTCTCTACAACACGCGCAGTCTGGCCTATCTCAATCCCATGGAGCATTTCAGCCGTTTTTACAATACTCTGCGCAAGGCCTTCTCCCACCTCGAGCCGCTCAAGAAGCTCAACCATGAGCTGGCGCGCCAGATTCTGCTGGCCATCGGCCATGCCCTCGAGCGCCTCTCTCGCGCCGGCATCGGCCCGGCGCAAGTGCCTGAGCTGCACCAGCTCTATTGGTACCATGTCTGCCAGCAGTCGCCCTATCAGCGCCGCGTGGAGCACCGCGGATTCGCCGACTGCGGCCTGCGCTCGGTGTGCAATCCGGACATCAACACCTATGCGCGCACCGCCATCTCCAAATTCGGCCCAGAGCCAAAGGATGCCCTGCTGCTGGTGGATACGCCGGAGCATCCCGCCCAGCCGCTGGAATTCGAGGTGCCGGTGCATGTGCGCAACGAGCCGTGGTGGAATTTCTTCACCAACACCTTCCGCCATGTTGACATGAAGAAATTGGAGAAAGCCATCGCAGTGGCCTTCCCATCCAGGCGTTTCACCTTCCATCAGCAGCCCAGCTACCTGCCCCCGCTCTTGGCCGAATTCCTCATCTGGCGCTTCGAGCCGCCTAAGATGCTGTTTGAGAAGGCCCGCCAGCTCTTCGAACTCTCCGCCGGAGCGTCGGAGTTCAGCGACCTTCGCGTAGCGGCCATCATGGAAGAATACGAGCGCTTCAACCGGCAAGTGCGCCGCGGGCTGCGCTACATCTACAAAAAAGTGGTCCGCGGGCCGGCCATCCCGCACTATTTCTCCGTCGCCCTGATGCTGGCTCACCAGCGGCTCAACCGCCTCATCGGCGTGCGCTTGCCGCATACCGAGTCCCGGCTGCCTGCCGAGCATTGAATCCTGTGCCGGGCGGAGAAGCGCCGCGGCCTTGGGATTTGGCGCCGTCTCACTCTCATGCCCGTCCGCTTCGCACGGCCCGCCAACCCTCATCTTCGGTAAAATGCATCCTGCCCGGGATGAGGATGACGGCCGGCCCCGCGGGCTCGCGCCCCCCCTCTCCGGCCGGCTCGTGCCTCTCCCGACCGGCTGCTTCGTATGCCGGCGCGGCCGCGAACGGATACTCTTTTCTTGTTCCAGCCCACACCTTCTGGTCAGGCCAGCCCACGTGCCACAAAACGAAAAGCGGGGTGGTGGGGGAAAGAACGAGAGCGGCGGCTGGGGTTTCTTTTTTCCTTTTTTCTTGCGCTTTTTCAATCAGTTCGAGCGCCTGTGATGGGGCCATGGGGCCAAGTTTTGGGTCGATGTCGAGCAGGCACAAAGTGTGCGCCCCCCTTGCCTGGTTTTCGGCGATGATGTCCGCAAATGAGGCGGGCTCGTAATTCTTTCTCCAATAAGTTATGGTGGCGGTCTTGCCCATCTTGTAAATCTGCAGTCCGGCCGCGCCGGGCGCGGCGGTGAAGATGGATGCAGCATGCAGGATGTGGGTGGGAATGTGGCGGGCGCGGGCGGAGGCCATAATGCTGTTGTGCGTTGTCGCCGTCATCGGGTCGCCGGGAACCAGAAGTGCAGCCGGGCCAAGAGCGCAGGCCTCGAGGATTTTCTTTTCCCCCTCAACCTCTTCGCGCGCGAGCAAAATGATTTTGCGCCCGATTCTCTCCTCCAGCCTTCGCAGCGTCCCCTCTCTCATCATGTTTGTGTAGCTTTCGGCGAACACCGAGCGGCAGGTG
>CAYIMK010000096.1:0-4426 GCA_964364595.1 Microcaldota archaeon
CGTCGATAAACATCCAACCACTCTTTGTGCATTTTGTCTTCTGACTTTTGGATGGCTTTCATGGCATCTTTATGGCTCATGGTCGCGTATTTGGCGCGAAAATCGTCCAGCTCCTTTGCGAAATCGAATTGCTCCAATATGATCTTATTGCCCTCGACACGGGCATTTAGCTGAGTTCCGGGCGTGATATGGAGCATTTCCCGGATATATTTCGGGATAACTATCTGGCCGCGTTCGTAGACTTCAACCATCCGATTCACCAATTCATACTTATAAGTATGAATTATATAAGACTTTGTGCGCGGCTTTGGCATTACACCGGCCGGAAGCGGAAGGTCAGACATGCAGATTATCACCAGAAGAAGAACTCCTTGTACTCTATTTAAACGTCGGAGAGGGTAGCTTTCCGCTAGAAATAGACAAACGAGAAAAAGGGAGGGGGGCTATTTCGGCTCCTGCCGCTTGAGGCCCTTCGCCTTGTCAAACGCCTTGTCATAGGTGCAGATGGTGTCGAGGCCATTGGATTTCATTACTGCGGCATGGTAAGCATCTGATGCCTCAAAGCCTGCATTTGAAAATTCTGAAACATAAAGCAGGGCATTTCTATCAACAGGCAAAATATCAAGATTTTTGAATGAGATGATATTGTTGAAAATGCGCAATGCATCCTGCTTTGAGTATTTATTTTCAAAATAATACAAAACCTCGTTAAGAACCAAAGTGCTTGTCTGGGCCCTCATTTCTCCATTAATGATGCGCTTAAGCTGGTTTGCGCACGCTGATTTAGAGGCGCCTTCCTTGTTTCCGAAAGAATAAATGAAGATATTCGCATCAAGGAACATTCAAGATCTCCCTTTTCCTTTGTTCTTCAGCTTCTTTCATCAAACGAGTGGTTTCCGCATGTGTGTGCTTTCCAAGTTTGCATAATGATTCAAACTCTTTGAGCACATCATACTCTGATTTCAGCACCAGTTCCCCGTTTTGCGGAACGAAATTCACGCGGGTTCCTGGGGTGAGTTTGAACATCTCGCGTATATGTTTTGGGATAACGACCTGCCCGTGCTCGTATATTACAGACATAAATTCCACCAATTTATAGTATAGACTATAAATCTTTATATTCTTATCTATAAATTGTGGTTGGGCCATGAGAAACCCTCGGTTCACAAATAATGGAATTCCCGCCCTATTTAAGTCTCGGAAAGGGCAACTTTCCGCTCATCGGCCCCGCCGCCCATGCCGTCATCTATTTAACCAACCCATCCGAACAAGCGGCATGGCAAACCGCAAACAGAGAAGGGCCGAACAGCGCAGAAAAGGGGCTTTCAGGCCGGTTCGGGGGGCTGGATTCAAGCAGCAGGTAACGCCGCGCGGCAGGGACGATTCACGCCCAGCCACTGGCAATTCCGGCCCGCAAGGCCGCATGGACAACAATTCACGCCGGCCGGCTCAAATGGACAATTCACGCCCCGTTGACCTCAAGGCCATCGCAAGAATGGCCATGGCAAAATACGGATTTATACCTTCTTTTCCGCCCAAGGTGATGGACAAGGTAGATGAGCTGGATGAAAGCGTGGTGGAAGAGTCGAAAAACAGCGTGCAAGACCTCAGGCATCTCTTGTGGTCTTCCATTGACAACATCGACACCTTGGATTTAGACCAAATCGAATTTTGCGAGCGGGGCAAGGCGGGGGAAATCAAAATCTGGGTGGGAGTTGCCGATGTCGATGTTTATGTGCCCCAGAATTCTCTGTTGGACCAGCACGCGCAGAAGAATACTACCTCGGTCTACACTGGTATTGAAATCTACCCGATGCTACCCGACAAATTGTCCAAAGACCTCTCCTCCCTGCCGATGGAGCAGGACAGATTGGCCATGGTGGTGGAATTCGCCGTTTTGCCGAAGGGCAATGTGAGAGCGGGCAGCATCTATCGCGCATTGGTGAGAAACAAGGCCAAACTGGTTTACGAGCAGGTGGGCGCGTGGCTCGAGGGAAGAGGCGGGATGCCAAAGCTTGTGGCCGAGAGTCCGGAATTACAAGCCCAATTACGATTGCAGGACGAAGCGTCGCAAAGATTGGGCAAATACAGGGCAGGACAGGGCGCGTTGGAGCTGGAAACGCTCAAAACAAAGGCAGTCATCCAAAATGAAAAAGTGCTGGGCCTCTATATTGTCGAGGACGACAGAGCCAAGCGCATTATCGAGAATTTCATGATTGGAGCCAACGGCGTGATGTCTGGCTTGTTAGAAAAAAGCGGAAGGCCCACGATTCAACGAGTGGTGAGAGTGCCGAAATACTGGAAAGAAATAGTGACAGTTGCAAAAGAGCTGGGCACGAAACTGCCCGCAAGGCCGGATGCATCTGCATTGGCCAAATTTCTTGACAAACAGAGAGCAGCAGACCTGGAAAGATTTCCTGACCTCTCTTTGACGATTGTGAAACTTCTGGGGCCGGGAGAATATGTGCTCTATGACAAGAACAGGCCAATCGGCCACTTCTGCATGGCCGTCACCAGCTACACTCATTCCACGGCTCCGAACAGGCGCTATCCAGACCTCATCATCCAACGTTTGGTCAAGGCGGCGTTGGCCAATGCCTCTTCGCCTTATAGAAAAGAGGAGCTGATGGACTTGGCCGAACACTGCACTGAAATGGAGCATGCGGCCAAGAAAGTGGAGAGATTCACCATCAAGGCCGAGGGCGCGGTTCTGCTGTCAGGCAAGATTGGGCAGATTTTCAACGCCATGATTACGGGCGCATCGGAAAAAGGAGTGTATGCGCGGCTGATAGAGCCGCCGGTGGAGGGCAAAATCGTTGGGCGGGCGGAGCGGGCAAGGGTGGGCCAGAAAGTCGAGGTAAAGCTGGTCAATCTTGACCCGTGGAATGGATATATTGATTTCGTGCTGGATTGGTAAATGAGAGAAAGGGGGCATCTACTTTATTTTCCCCAGCAGCACCACGTAATTATGGCCGTAGTATTTGGCGCATGATGGGCAGGTGGTGTAGAAGAAATAGAGCTTTTTGATGCAATGTTTGGTGCGCTTGGCATAGGCATTCATTTGCTTAACCCATTTGCCGGAATCTTTGAATTCTCCTTCAAACACGCGCGAGAGAAAAGTGCCTGAAATGCGGGCCATTAAGGCATCCGGCACCGGCTTGTCCACAGCAATAAACACATCGGCGCCGAAAAGGGAGATGCCGTCATAGAGCAGAACGGGCGTCTTGGCCAAAGCACGGGCCGAGGAAATCTTTTCCATGTCCCTTGTCATGAGCTTGTCGAAACCAAGCGGGATGTAGAACAGGCAGCAGAGATGGTCTTTGAGAAAGAGCTTGTTTTTCCATGTGATTGATTTTCCATCCCATGGCTTGGGGTTGAAGGGCGGGCAGCAGCCGGTCGGGGAGTTGTAGAGTTTTTTCATGCTTAACCTCCTTTCAATCAGGTTCAGCCTCTTTTCACATGTTCATCTTCAACTAGATGCCGTAGCTCTGCTTGCGCAGGGGGCTGATTTTGTAGCTGGCGCCAAGCGAATAGCGCTTGGTCTCGTAGGTCAGCCCCGCCTCCTTGCCTTCTATGCCGTATTTGGTGGGATGGGACCAAATGCCGGACAGGGCGAGATTGC
Source organism: Microcaldota archaeon (assembly GCA_964364595.1). Classification (GTDB taxonomy): domain Archaea; phylum Micrarchaeota; class Micrarchaeia; order Anstonellales; family Anstonellaceae; genus CAIXYX01. Next base: position 3,623 of record CAYIMK010000096.1, read on the forward strand.
CGTATTTGAGCCCAAGGCCGGCCGATACTGCGCTGAAATCGTCGTGGGTGATGAGGTATTCCATCAGGGTGGAATTCTTGGCATAGCCGACCGAGGGCGTGAGCATGAGGGAATCCGTGCGGAGAGAGCCGGAGCCGAAGTAGATTTTGAACAGCCGGCTCAGGCCGGCGCTCAAGTCCATGTTGACGTTGCTCTCGCTGGTGAATTCGCCGTTGGCCTTCATTTCAGCCGTGAGGTCGTCGGCGCTGAATTTGAAGCCGCTTAAGAGGAGCGGGTTCATGTTTTTGGAGATGGCCCCGGTGCCGAAGGTAAGGGAGAGGGCGTCGTTGGCCTTGAATGTCAGCGACCAGAGGGCCTTGACCACGTTGCGGGTGGTGAAGGTGGTGTCGCTGCCGTCATAGTAGGTGAGAGCAGCCGAGGCGTCGAGCGTGAGGTCGTCGCGGAGCTTGGCTTTGAAGCCCATCTGCGAGCTGGCATACTGCTTGTTCGCCCGCTGGTCATCCACATGAGCGCCAGAAAGGGAAAGCGTACAGGGGTAAGAGGCGGGCTTGTCTGCCTTTATGGCGGCCGTGTCCTTTTTCTCTGTCAATTTGGAATCCTGGGCCTTGAGGGAGGAGTGGGCGAGAAAGAAGAAGGAAGACAGGAGGGCGATGTTCAGCAACAGGGCGGGGCGCGAGACGGGTTTGGGGGCAGGAAACGCCATGAAACAAAGAGGTTTTTGAGATATTTAATCCTGCCGGACCGTTTTCAGCTGTCTTGTCCCGAAATAAGGTCCTCTCGGTAAACCGAATTATGAAAACACTC
>CAYIMK010000097.1:0-4409 GCA_964364595.1 Microcaldota archaeon
TAATCTCTCTCGTAAACTACGAGCGAGTTTGGGGGTAATAATGCTACTTTACCCTTCTTTTATTATCCACTTTTCCACCCATCTTCGTGGGTGGTAAAAAATGAGCCGGATGCCTATGCGAATGTTAGCCATGCCAATGCTGTTTGCAGTATCATTGCTTCTTTTCGCAACTCCTGTCTGCGCCCAGGCCCAGGTTCCAGCCGACCAGACCGGGATGCAGCTCTCGGCCACCCAGATTGAAAGTTATGCAAACCTGATTTCGGAGCGCATCTCCAGCCTCACCTCGGGCGCTGACCAGAACATGACTCAGATGGAAGCGGCGCAAAAAAGCGTGCTGGTGGCCGGCTCGGGCCTTGGCGCGACTGAAACCGCCATCATGGACAAGCTCATGGAGACCCATCCCCAGCTCGGGCAGATGGCGCGCGCGAGCGATTCGCAAAGCCTCGACAGCCTGACCGGCCCATACTCCATCATCCTCCTCGTGGGCGGGCCGGCACAGAACTCGCTCACGGCCGCGCTGGAAGGGAATGGGGCAGTTGAATTCCAGAATCTCAGCAACGCCGGTGAGCCGGTCGTCATCCGCCAAGCCACGATTGGCGGCGGGAAGAAAATCGTCATATTCTCGCTCGCGCGGGGCTATGAAAACGAGGGCCGCTCCAATGTCAGAAATTCGCCGCTGGCCGCCATCATGCCTGAAAAATTTGTGCCTGCGGCCGCCACCGCCACCACCATCGGGCTGATGTGGCTGCTGCCCCACATACTCAAGTTCGCACGCATGTTCGGCGGGAAGTATGCGGCGGCCAAGGGAAAGCAGGGCAAGAAAATGACGACAGAGGGAAACGGATTTAACATCGGGCACACCCACGTCAACCTCTACGAGCTGTTCTCCATCTTCGCCGCCGCGGCCGTGTTCGGCATAGGAATCGCCTGGACGTTCGGCGCCGGCAAGAGCTCGCTTTTGCAGCTCGTCGGCATCAACATCATCGCGGCCTGCCTGGTCTTCTACGGCCAGAGCGTCCTGCGCATCATCATCGCGCATCTGGTGAAGATGAAGACCCAGTTCCAGTTCTGGCTGGGCGGCTCCGTCCTCACGCTGCTGTCCGCTTGGCTGGGCAACATGGCCGCCTCGCCCGGCTATTTCCTGGAAGAGGAGGTTACGCGCAGCAACGACAAGCGGACTGAGGAGCAGAAAGAGCGTGACAGGACCCGAAAGTCGGCCTGGATACGCCTGGGAATAATCGGCGTGACTGCCGCGCTGGGGCTGGGCTTCTTTGTCCTCAACCTCATAAGCCCGAACCGGTTCCTGCAGATTTTCATGGTGTCCTGCACGCTCAACGCCGCCTGCGACATGCTGCCCATCAAGCCGATGGCCGGAGGCATCATCAAGAAGTGGAACTGGCTGGCGTACGGCGTGCTGGCGCTTGGCGTGTGGGCGCTGTACATAGTGGTGAACTTCGTCTAGCGCCAAAAGGGCCTAGATGCGGCTGATGCGCCGGGCCATCTTGTCGGCCGCCTTGAGCACCCAGCGCGGGGCGCTGGTGAGGATAAGCACGAACAGGCCGATGCCCGCCACCTGCTCGAAATCGCCGCGGAAGAAATCCATGAATTGGGGCATGGACTGCCATTTGAGCAGGCCGCCGATGCCGGACACGGCTTCGAGGATTACGCTGGCGATGGCTGCGGCATTGAGCGCCTTTCCGGCCTTTGTCTCGCCGATATTGATATACCAGTGCACCAGGCGCTTGAGCGGGCCGACATGGGCGTTCGAAATGAGTTCCGCAAGCCCGTCGTGCGCGGGATTGGCGATGATGAGGTTGAGTTTCTCGAAGATGCGGGGCAGGTCGCGCACGGAATCGATTATCCGGGTGATTTCTTCCCGCAGGTCATAGCGGGCGGGAGCGAATTTTGGGTAGCGCGTCTTTTTGGTGATTTTCTGAACTTGGTGCGAAGTCGGCTCGCCCCTGAGACGCGACTCGTCCAGCGCCGTGGCATAGAGCATGGCAAAGTATTTGGTCAGGTCATGGGAATAGGAGGCAAGGGCGAGATGGACATTGAACACTTCACGCTCCTTGGGCGACAGGAGGTTGATATTTGATATGTCACTCCCGGTCCAGCCGACCGCCTTTTTGATGCTCTCGAACATCGCGCCCTCCTGTTTATAGGTGATATTCACCAAATTGGTGTAGCGGGTGGGAAATGGGATGGGCGGTGGGATGTCCAGCTCGCTCTTGGCGGAGTCAGAGTAGCGGGCCAGGTAGCCGCGCCCCTCAAGCTCAAGCGATATGGGCGCCAGGGCCTTGAGCGCCTCTTCCCTGAATCTGGCCGGGTCGGCGCGCACCCCGGCAGGAAGGCTGGCGAGGATATCGATCATCTCCTCTTTGCGCCTGGTCTCGCCGGTTTCCCAATAGAAATCCTGCAGGCGGAACCCGATGGCTTTTTGAAGCGACTGCTTACAGAGGCGGTTGCATTCGACCGACAGGGGCTTGACCTGATTTTCGTCGTTGACCGTGATGCGCTCCAAATCGAATATGCGCTTGAGCAGCAGAAGCTCGTAGAGAAGATTGAGGGAGCCCTTGTAGTCGCGCACGGCATAGGTGACCTCGGTCTGTGCGGTGATGACCTCCTCGGGCCGCTTGGTGTCGTCTTTTTTGGTGGTGGAGCCGAATTTGTTGAGTGACACCTTGAGGCGGTGGAAGGAGAGGATGGCCGTCTCCTTGAGCATATTCATATCGAGACTGGAGAACCTGGGCTCCTGCTCCACCAGCCATTTATAGAAATCTGCCTGGGCGCTCTTTTTGAAGTCCTTGCTGGCCAATGCTTCGACCAGATCGGAATAGGTGTGGGCGATGGGGCCCTGGTAGATGACGCGCTTTTTGAAAAAGAAGAGGTTGTGGGCCGAAAAATTGCGGCGCGAAACGGCATCTGCGCTGACGCTGGACTGGGCGGGTTTGCCCTGATTGGAATTGGCAATCGGTTCTGCGCCGGTAGTCGCCATATACTCAGCCGCTAACGGAATGCTTACTATTTGAGAATATATAAATGTTCTTGTAAATAATAATTCGTGGTAGTTGAGAAAAAGCTGCTTAACCATTCCAGTATATTTTTTTACACACTCATTAAAACTCTGGACGAATTCTTCAGGAACGGTCATGATGAGGCAGGCATGTTCGCCCTGCCGATTGTGTTCCGGATGGTGGCGCTGGGCCCCGGGCGCAGTAATTCCGAAAGTCTTCGGCCATAAACAGCGACAAATCCAAAAACAAACGAGGTTCGGCCGCTCGAGCGGCCGACTTATGAAAAAGGCCGTGGTTCCGTGCGAGCGCGCGGGCCCGGGCCCGTGCCGCAGATTCTTGTTGCAAAAGATGTTCGGAACTACTGGGGCGCGAATGAGCGCAAAGATTATATGGTTCCTGTTCGAGCAGCAGTTATGGAGATAGATGAAATCCTTGTCAACATCGGCCCGCGCGTGCGCTTGGGCGATTTGCCAGGGCAGATGCGCGAGGAGATTTATGACATCCTGCTTGAGCTGCAGACCGATGTGACGCTGGAGGACGGGCGCGACCTTTCTTTCATGGTGCCGCTCTACCTGCAGGCATTTCAGGAAGGCAACAAAGGGGCGCGCGAACGCATCGAGGCGCTGGCGCTGCAGATTGGACAGGCGGACCGGGCCGGGCGCGCGCCACATGCCAAAGCGGCGCCGGGCCAGAAGAAGTCTGGGGCAAACAGCGTGCCGGAAGTATTTTCCAGACACAAGGAAACCCGAAAGGAGCAGACGCCGGTTGTGACCGCGATGCCGCCGGCAATCAGGAAGATAGAGGAAAAGATAGAGAGGCGCGAGATGCTAGACACGGGGGAATCGCGCGCGTGGCTGGAGTTCCACCAGAAGGCGCATGCGCAACGCGTGCGCGAAAACGGGCCTATTGAGAACGGCCCAATACGCCACCTTATTCTCACCTGCTCGGATGCGCGGGTGGCCGGGGCGATGCAATATCAGGATTATGCCGACGGAACGCGCATTCTGTATGTGGCCGGCAATGTGGCGGATGTGCTCACGCGCGCAGATGTTGCCAAGCTCATGGAGGAGCTGGCGCCTGGCGCGCTCATCAGCGTGGTGGGCCACACCCATTGCGGCGCGGTGGCCTGCGCCGGCCATGCGCACGATTTTCAAAAAACAGATAATATTCCCCGCCTGCACCTATATAAGTTGCGTAACCGCTTCCACTGACCCCAGTTTCAGTCACCTTGTAGAAGTCAAAACCCTCTTCCGGGGCATAGACGTGAAGCCATACATCGGTGGTCAGGTATGCCCTCGTGACGGCAAGGATTCCCATCTCAGCGTAGAATCGTGACTTCTCTTTTATGGAGTGCAAAATCTTCTGATTTTGCTTCCCTTCCTCAGTGGACAGACC
>CAYIMK010000098.1:0-4372 GCA_964364595.1 Microcaldota archaeon
CCTTATCCAGCCAGGCGGCACCATCATCGAGCCGACTTCCGGCAACACCGGCATCGGCCTGGCCATGGCCGCCGCCCTCAAGGGTTACAAGGCCATCTTTGTAATGCCCGACAAGATGAGCATGGAAAAAGAGCTTTTGCTCAAGGCCTACGGTGCCGAAGTCATCCGCACGCCCGACGTGCCTCTCGAAGACCCGCGCAGCCATGTGCGGGTGGCCCAAAAGCTCGCCCAAACCATCCCCGGCGCCTTCTCGCCGGACCAGTATTCCAACCCCGCCAACCCGCATGCTCATTATGAAACCACGGGCCCAGAAATCTGGCAGGCCACGGGGGGCCGAATCACCCATCTGGTGGCCGGCATGGGCACGGGCGGCACCATCAGCGGCATCTCCCGCTATCTGAAGGAAAAGAATCCCAAAATCCGGGTGGTTGGCGTGGATGCCGTGGGCTCTCTTTTTCATGGCCGCTTTTACAAGGAAGAGGAAATAGTTCATTCCTACAGGGTGGAGGGCATTGGGGACGATTTCATGCCCTCCAATCTGGATTTGGGTCTGGTGGACGACGTGGTGCAGGTCGGCGATAAGGATGCATTTTTGATGGCCCGCCGCCTCGCGCGCGAAGAAGGCTTATTGGTGGGCGGCTCGTCAGGTGCGGCCGTGTATGCGGCGCTGGGCATGGCGCAGAAATTGGATGAAAAAAGCGTGGTTGTCATCCTGCTTCCCGACACCGGCCGCAATTACCTGAGCACCATTTTCAACGACGCATGGATGGGGCAGAACCACTATCTGGATGAAGACGCACAACTATCTTTGAGGTGATGGAAATGAGATTTGACACGCAAGCGATTCATGTGGGCGAGGAGCCGAATTTCAAAGATGGCGGAAGCGGGGACGTGGTGGTGCCCATTCACCTCGCCTCCACCTTTGCCCGCAAGGAGGCGGACACGCCGACCAATGGATATGAATACTCACGCACTTCCAACCCCACCCGCTCGGCGCTCGAAAAACGCCTCGCGGCTCTGGAAGGAGCGAAGCACGGGCTCGCTTTCTCTTCCGGCCTCGCGGCCGAAACCACGCTCCTGCTTTCTTTGCTCAAAAGCGGGGATTCGGTGGTGGCGTCCGATGATTTGTACGGCGGCACGCGGCGGCTTCTGGACGGGGTGTTTGCCAAAAATTACGAGGTGGACGTGCGTTACGTGGATGCAACCAATTTAGGGCAAGTGGAGGCGGCGCTGAAAACCCGTCCTCGTCTGGTGTGGCTGGAAACCCCCACCAACCCCTTGCTCAAAATAGCGGACATAAACGCCGCGGCCGGCTTGGCTCATGAATCCGGCTCCCTGCTGGTCGTCGACAACACCTTTGCCAGCCCCTATCTGCAGCAGCCGCTCTCCTTGGGTGCCGACATCGTGGTGCACAGCACCACCAAATATATCAACGGGCATTCGGATTCGGTGGGGGGCGCGCTCATGGTGTCGGATGAGGGCTTGCACGCCAGGCTCAAATTCAATCAAAATGCGGCCGGAGCCATCCTCTCGCCATTTGACAGCTTTCTGGTGCTGCGGGGCCTCAAGACGCTGGCGCTAAGAATGGAAAAGCACCAGCAGAATGCGGCCCAAATAGCGGGATTTCTCTCCTCCCACCCAAGAGTGAATCGGGTTGTCTATCCGGGCCTGCCTTCCCATCCCCAGCACGAGTTGGCAAAGCGGCAGATGAAGGGTTTTGGAGGCATGATATCCTTTGAGATAAGGGGCGGAGAATCCGATGCCAAAGCCTTCCTCTCCCGCCTCCGCCTCTTTGCGCTGGCCGAATCCTTGGGCGGAGTGGAATCGCTGGCCGAGCATCCGGCCTCCATGACGCACGCGGCCATACCTGAATCAGAGCGCGCCCGCATCGGCCTGTCCTGTTCGCTCATCCGCCTCTCGGTCGGCATAGAGCATGCAGAGGACCTCATCTCAGATTTGGCGCAGGCACTTGATAAAGTTTAACATATTTTTATGTTTATGTTTTTTATAAAACAAATGGCTAATAGGGGCTGAACGGCCCATCTTCGATATGTTTAATTAGCGTGCAGACGAAGTCAGCAAACGCGATTCATCGCCGAATGGTGTTATCCATGAAACTCTGGAACAAGGGCATTGAGCTGGACAAGCAAGTCGAAGCCTACACAGTGGGCAGCGACCCGCAAATCGACCTCTTCATGCTGCCATACGACTGCCAGGCCTCCATCGCGCATGCCAAAATGCTGAAAAAAATAGGGGTGCTGACTCAGAAGGAGGCGGAGCAGCTCGTGGCGGGCCTTGGTGAAATCATCAAGCTGGCAGCCGCGCATAAATTCACAATCGAGCAGTCGGACGAGGACTGCCACACTGCAATAGAGAATTACCTCACTTCCAAATTCGGCGAGGCGGGCAAGAAAATCCACACGGGCCGCTCCAGAAACGACCAGATTTTGGTGGCCCTGGCCCTCTACCAGATTGACCAGCTGAAAACGGTGAAAGAATTAGCGGCCGCTTTCATCTCGGCCTGTAAATCATCCAAGAAAAAATACGGCTCCATCGGTTTTGCCGGCTACACCCACATGCAGAAGGCCATGCCCTCCAGCATCGGCCAATGGCTCGGCTGCTATGAAGATGCCATGTCAGACAATCTCATTCTCATCGATGCCCAGCTAAAATTACTTGACCAGAACCCGTTGGGCACGGGCGCGGGCTACAACATCCCTGTGTTCAATCTGGACAGAAAGATGACCGCCAAAGAGCTCGGCTTCTCAAAAGTGCAGGAAAATCCCATTTACGCGCAGCATGCAAGAGGCAAGTTCGCAGCCAGCACGCTGAGCGTGCTCACCCAAGTCATGTATGACCTCAACAAATTCGCAACAGACCTCACGCTCTTCTCCATGGCCGAGTTCGGCTACGCCAAACTGCCTGCCGAATTCACCACCGGCTCATCCATCATGCCCCAGAAGCGCAACCCCGACGTGTGCGAGCTCATGCGCGCCAAATACCACGTGTGCTTGGGCGAGGAATTCAAGGTCAAGAGCATGATGGCCAACCTCATGTTCGGCTTCAATCGGGACATGCAGCTGACAAAGGAGCCGCTGGTTAATGCCATGCAGATAACCCAGTCCAGTCTTTCCATAGCTGCGCTTATCCTCGAGAAGCTCGAATTCGACAAAAAGAAATGCGAAGCCTCGCTCACGCCGGAATTGTATGCAACCGAAGAGGCCTACAAGCTGGTGAAGGGCGGCATGCCGTTCCGCGACGCGTACAAAAAAGTAGGGGAAAAATACAAGAAATAGCGGGCGAATGGCCACTATTCTTATTTCATCGTCTTGATGGCGTCTGCCAGTTTCAGGGCCCCTTCAATCATTATTGGCGCGATTCTTCGGATGTGCTCGCGCAGGCCGTCATTCGTGGGCTCACCATCATAGTCGAAAAATATCGTCAGTTTTCCAGGCTCTATTTTTACCCTGCGGGAATTTTTGTCATAAAAAAGCGCGGCGATTTCAGGTGCGGCCGCGTTCAATCCGTCAAAACGCGAAGAATCCCCATCCATAATTAGTGCCGGTTTTCCATTCTTCATTATTTTGGCGTCGGTCCAGAAATTCCGTTTCGTACTGACTTCCAAAAAAAACGAACTTTGAATTGGCATCTGAAGGGAAAAGCATCTCCCATCATGTTTGGGATGTCTTCTTTCCAAAGTGATGCGATTGCCCATGTATTCCCCTTCCATCCTGTTTGTCTCACGGATTCCGATGATTATCGGCATGTCTGTTTGGATGGGCTTAATTCCATACTTTTGTGCGATTTCATCCGCCTCTTCCTGAAACGCATTGATATTCCCGGTCACTCTTTTTGCTGTCTTCGAGAATATGGCGCGGACGGCGAGAAATCCGCCAATCGGGGCCAGAATCATCAGAAGCAGATTGAGAAGGTCCCGCTCCGCGAAAACCGACCACCAATCCAGCGTTCTTTGATCCCAAGCCATCTGGAAATTTTGGCTAAGGAGAAGTTTTGCCAGCCCGATTAGCGGTACCAGCATCAAAAGCAGGATAAGCCCGTATATCATCCATTCCATTGGTTTTGCAAATCCAAAACGGCGGATAATAATGTTGGACGCCCACACAAAAGCAAAGGCCATGGCCGAGGCTGCGACTGCGACAAAAATCGATTCCACCGGCCGGCTCGGCGAAAAGATTGAGGGTAGAAGCGCCAAAGAAACGATCAAGACGGCAACAACGATTTGCTGCCACCGTGGGCGACTGCTTATTTTGAACCGTTCATCCAGTCAGTCCCATCCGAACTTATCCATCGCTCAACCCCACTATCGCGCGCTAATGCATGCGAACGCAGGTGCTTGGGCTCTTAGATTTAA
>CAYIMK010000099.1:0-4340 GCA_964364595.1 Microcaldota archaeon
ACCCAACACGGTCTCGCCGGCCCGCTGTCGCTCCTTGAGAGAGGCGTTTTTTTGGTTTTTCATCACAAGACCTCGAACACTAATCACAAGACCTATACTTCCAGTCACAGAACCTCTATTTCGTCCAAGCTGTCCACTACATAGTCGCTGACTTTTATTAAATCCGACTTTGCCGTCGTGCCGGTGGGCACCGCGATGGAGGCCTTCAGGCCCGCGTTGCGCGCGCACAAGCTGTCCGGCTGTGAATCTCCGACCATGACTGCATGTGCGGCCTGCACTCCGAGCTTTTTCAGGGCGATTTGCACAGTTTGGGGATCTGGCTTGCTTTTCTGCACCTGGTCCCCGCCAACGATGAGGTCAATCGACCGCACGCCAAGATGGCCCAAACTCACGCGCGCCCTCTCGGTGTTGTCTGCCGTGGCAACAGCCACCTTGCATCTGCCGGCAAGACGGCCAATGAACTCGAGTGCTCCCGGAATCGGCTTGACAATCGTGTCCAGCTTCTCTCCGGCCAACTCATCTGCATGCGCAAAAGCCCATTCACACGCCGGCTGTGGGTCTGCCACGCCGCTTGCTTTGAGGTCTGCCACCACTGCTGCCAGCACTTCGGAGCGCTTTTTCACCCCGATGGGGCCCTCGGGTTTGAAGCGGCCATTTTTCTCGTCAAGCCCCATCACCGAGACAAGGCGGGCCGGCACATCTGCTTTCAGCCCCAGCCGCTCAACAATAAGTGCCGCCCTCGTCTTTGCTATCCAGCTCCAGTAAGTGTACAAATCGGTGAGCGTGCCGTCCTTGTCGAGGATGACCAGTTCGACGTCCTCAATGACTGAGTTTCGGATTTTGAGCCGGATTCCCATCGTTTTTGTCTCCGTCTCACGCCTTTTTGGCCGCCGACTCCCGCGAGAGGTAGAACGACAGCAGCTCCCGCGTGATTTTGTAGTCTTCGAAATGGGAGATGTCTGTCCCAGACAGATTGTCGATGATAAAGAGGAAGGGCTTGGCGTCGAGGAAATAGCCGGCCTTTAGCATGCGCTCGCGGCTCATCATGAACAGGCCGTTGGTGACGCGATACCACGCCGGCAGCTGGTTGGCGGGCGGGAAATTCGCGTCGCAGCTGTAGTTGATGGGCTTCTTGCCGTCCCACAAATACTCGCGCATCTCATTCACGCTGGCGAGGCTGCAGTGGCTCTTCTTGGCGAGGTTGGCGTTGTATTTTGTGAACGCCTCTTTGAGCAGGCGGGGGCCGAGCATGGGGGCCGTGCAGGGGCAGATGGCGATGTCCTCGGCCTTCACGCGCCCGATTATTCCGCGCAGCACTTCTGGGAAGGCGAGGCCGTCTTTGCATTCGGCCTCGGTGCGGCGCACCACCTGCACGCCGTAGGGTTCGGCCCGCTCGATGGCCTTCTCGCTGTTTGTGCTGAGCACGATTTGCTTGGCCGGCAGCACGTTCTTGAGCTGGATGATTTTCCACTCAAGCAGGGTGACGTCGCCGAACTCCAGGAGGGAGCTGTCGGGCTGGCCCTTGCGCCCCTCGCGCACAGGCACGACTGCCGTGATGTTGTCGAATCCCACTTAGACACCCCTCTGCTCCAATTTGATGAGCCGGTCGAAGTTGGCCTCGTTGGAGACCTCGAGTCGCTCCTTTATTGACAGCAAATACAGCTTTTCGAATTCGAGGCATTTGGCCAGCGCGCCCTCGCGCAGCATGGAGGCCGAGGGCAGGATGCACTTGCGCGTCTCAATCTGGTCTATGGCCCGCGCGAAGTCGCCGCGCTCGGCCAGCTTCTGCACGGTGCGCACGCTGATGCTCCCGCCCATAGTGACGCGCAGGCCCTTCTTCTTTATGGCGGCCGCCCTCTCCACTATGGTGTCGAGGATGAAGTCGCTGTCGGGCGTGATTGCTTTGTCGAAATAGGAAGCGCTCAAATCGGTGCGGCCGAATGTGACCTGGTCTATGAATCCGTCCGCCTTCTCCAGAATGGCGTCGAGGCGCTCGAGGGCTGTCTTTGTTTCCACGTTGATGGCAATTCTGGGCCGGCCGCCCTTTTCCTTGTATATGCTCTCGACAAGCTTGCGGAACTTGAACACCGCGAATTCGGTCTCAATCATCGGCGCGATGAGCCCGTCCACGCCCAGCACCATGGCATCCAGCACGTCGCGCTTGGCTTCCGCCCCGCCGATTTTGAGGTCAAGGTGGGTATTGGCGCTCGAGCACAAATCGCGCAAGCGCACGACGTCGAAAAAGGTGGAGCCCTCGGCCTCGAATTCGCATTTCACTCCTGCCAAGTGGTGGTCCTTGACCAGCTCGCGCAGATTTGTGAAAAGCTTTTCCTCAATGCCGAACCGCATAAATTTACCTCGATAAGATTGCGTTTGTGAAACCCTATAAACCCGTCTTTTTGGCTCCCTCTCAAATAATCTGTCTTCTCAGTTCCCCCTCAATTCACTCCTTATCTTGTCCACGAATGCGGTGGCCGTCTGAACTGCGTTTTGCAGCTCCGCTTCTTTGCTCTCCAGCCCGTCCATGACAATGTAGTTGTACACAAGCTTGCGGGCATAGGAGCCGAACGAGGCGCCGTTGATGAGCACTCCTGCATGCCGCGCCAGTTCAACCGTTTTGGAATTGGTGCCGCCCGAGAGGATGACAAGAGGCGGGTTCTTCATCTTGCGCACGATGTCTCCCATGGCGACTGCCTGCAGCGTGCAGTTGATTGTATCAGAATCTCCGGTCATGGGGTTGCCGTCGGCCTGAATGAGCGTGCGCTCACGGCTGATTGCCTGTATTTTTTGGATGCGCTCCACAATTTCCTTGTTTGACTTGAAAGAGCGGCCGATGCACATGCTCAAGTAGCCGTCGGCCAAGACCTTGTTCATCAGCGTCCATTTTGCCAGCACCTCGTCGTCCGGCCCCTCGTTTGCATGCAGCTCGAACATGGACGCGCCGGCCGCCTTGCACTTTGGCAGAATGTCGGCCAAATCGCGCTTGATGTTGTAGAATTCGATTGCCCCGCTCTTGATGAGTGCGCAGCGGCCGGAGCCGATGCAGAGGTTTTCCACCACCCGCACGCCCTGCGAATCGTTGATGATGGCGCGCGTGGGGCAGGAGGCCACGAGGCGCTTCTTGTCAACCTCGCTCATGGCCCGGCCGATGTCTGTGACGCGGGCCTTGCGCACGTGCTGGTCTCCCTCCATGCCCAAGCTCACGCACAATATGGGCGCCGAGCGCTCGAGCCCCCACTTTTTTGCAATGGCCAGCGCCTTTTCCACCCCGCTCTGGGCCGATGATACCACTTCGGGGTTGAGGGCCATGTCGATGCAGTCGGCGCCGGCCAAGGTGTAGACAAGGGCGATGTTGTGCACGATTTTGGTGTCTTCAGTACCGGCAGCGCAGATAATCTTGACAAAATCGCGTTCAGGCAAACCCATTCGACTCACTCCCGCTTTCTGTCTGATTTCCCTCTGTTTTGCTGTTTTCGCAACCTATTTTTTCGCAAAATAACGAGAATACCACTCGATTGTTTCCTTCAGCCCGTCCTCGAGGCCGTATGCGGCCTTCCAGCCGAGCACTTTGCGCGCCTTGGCGGCCGAGAGGTGCTGGGCGCGGATTTCATGCACCGGCTTGTTTTCAACAATGGGCGAAATCTTGGTCTTGCCCATCAGCTTGGTGATGAGCGCAACGAGCTCGAGCACGTCTTTTTGCGTCTCGTTGGAGAAATTGAATGCCTCGCCGCGCATCTTGGGGTTGTATTTTTCAGCAAGAGTAAGATAGGCCGACACCGCGTCCTTGACATAAATATAGTCCCGAATCATTTTCCCATCCGAGCGAACGACGGGCCTCTCATTATTGCGTAACAATTTGATGGTGCCGGGCACGATGCGGTTGAAATTGAGGTCTCCGCCGCCGAAGAAATTGCCGCACCGGCTGATGGTGACGGGCAGGCCGTAGGTCTGCGCATATGTTTGCGCAATCAAATCGGTGCAGCTTTTGGAGCAGTCGTAGGGGTGGCGGCCCTGCAGGGCCATATCCTCGGTGTAGGGCAGCTTCTCCTGCTCGCCATACGCCTTGTCTGAAGAGGCGACCACAATCGCGCCAATCTCCTTCTCATGGAGCCGGCAGGCCTCCAGTAAATTCCAGCTGCCGCGGATGTTGGCCTCGAATGTTGGCAGGGGCGAGCGGTTGGCCATGGGCACCAGCGTCTGGGCGCCCAAGCTCTTGCAGAGCCCGGTGGCTTCCATGACGAGTTTGCCGGAGCGTTGGTCATCGCCGATGTTGAGGGTGGCCTTGCCGACCCACTCACGGCGGGCGGCACGCTCACGACGCAGCTGCTCCAGCTCAGGCA
>CAYIMK010000100.1:0-4176 GCA_964364595.1 Microcaldota archaeon
GTATATGGAGGACGATTTGGTCAACCGCCTCACGCCCCGCGAGTCGGTCGAGGTGGTGGGCATCGTGCGCCTGCGCCCGCCGCTCAAGCCAAAAGGCAAGCGCGAAGAAGTGGCCGGCATCTACACCCGCTTCCTCGAAGTCAACAACATCATCCACATGAGCAAGGACTTTGAGGACATCCTAATCACTCCGGACGAGGAGGCGCAAATCCGCGAGCTGGCCAAGGACCCGCAGGTTTACGAGTATATCACAGACGGCGTGGCGCCCGGCATCTACGGCCACACCGAAGTGAAGCAGGCCATCGCGCTGCAGATGTTCGGCGGCACCAGAAACAAGATGCTGCCCGGCGGGCAGCCGATTCGCGACGACATTCATTTGCTTCTTATAGGTGATCCGGGCGCAGCCAAATCCCGTCTTTTGCATTTTGCCAAAGACCTTGTGCCAAAAGGAATTTATGTATCAGGCAAATCGGTCACCGGCGTCGGCTTGACGGCCGCGGCAGAGAAGGATGACATGGGCGAGGGCGGCTGGACGCTGAAAGCCGGCGCGCTGGTGCTGGCCTCGGGAGGCATGGCTGCAATCGACGAGTTCGACAAGATAGATGACGAAGAAAGAGCAGCTATGCATGAGGTAATGGAGTCGCAAACCGTGAGCATCGCAAAGGCCGGCATTGTGGCCCAATTCAAGGCCAAGTGCGCCATATTGGCGGCCGCCAACCCCAAGTTCGGCCGCTTCGACAGAAACAAGCTTCCGGCAGAACAATTCGAAATTCCCCCCACCCTGCTTTCGCGTTTTGACCTCATCTTCGTCATCTTCGACACCATGGACAAGGTGCGCGACGCCGAAATGGCGTCCAAAATCCTCGCGGACCACCAGGCTATTTATGTGAACGAGGAAGAGGCCGAGGCACGGGACAACGTCGGCAAGAAACTGCCGCGGCGGCTGCTCACCAAATACATCGCCTACGCCCGGCGCAGCGCCAACCCGGTGCTGAGCGACGAGGCGGCCGAGAAAATCAAGGACTATTACGTGGAATTGCGCTCCAAGGGAATGCAGAGCGGCGCGGTGCCCATCACTGCAAGGCAAATCGAGGGGCTGGTGCGCATCGCCGAGGCCTCGGCCAAGGTGCGCCTGTCCGAAAAGGTGGAAGTGGTGGATGCCGAGCGCTCAATCGGTTTGCACACGTTCATGATGAACGCCATCATGCGCGACAAGGAGACGGGCGCGTTCGACGTCGACATCATTGCCACCGGAAAACCCAGGTCGCAGGTGGACAAGATTAACACCGTCATGTCGCTGGTGCAGGAGCTGCAGAAGAGCTTTGACTTGGTGGAAATCAACAAGGTGGTGGAGGAGGCGTCCACCTACCAGATTTCCGAGGCCGACTGCCGGCGCTTTATCGACGAGCTGATTTACAAGGGAGATTTGTACAAGGTGAAACACGGGTTCGTGAGAGTGGTGGGGCAGTATGGATAGAACTGGTTCGCCAAAGTGGTGGAACCATATGATTTGGGGGCGGAAAACCGCTCTAGCATGGCTTAAAAATACGCGAACCGTTGCTCTTCGGATGGACCCAGCGACGTTTGCAGGTGCGCTTCGGACCAAGACAATTGTCTTGACTGAACATGCCAAAGAGCAGATGGAATTTCGCTCGCTGAGCCATTCGGCCCTCAAAAACGATTTAACGCAACCCCCGGTTGCAGTCGAAGAGCAGAAATGCGAAACGACGGGGGAGCGGAAATTCCTCGCGTATTACACTCAATCCGGACCCCATTACCATGTATATGTGGTCATAATCAACAAGCAGGCCAGAGTGATAACCGCTTGGCGTACCAACCGGCTGAAACAGATAGATATATCAAAAGGACGGATGAAATTGTTCAAGACGAGGTGACGACGTGCCCAATATCCTGCGATACGACCCAGATGCAGATGCGATGTACGTACGAGTGTCCAGCCGGCACGCTTGGGAAAGCCTTGAGATAAACCAGAATCTCAACATTGATCTGGACCGGAATGGGAAGGTGGTGGGCGCCGAGCTGCTGGACGTGCGCCGGTTCATCAAACGCCTCTTCGGGCGCTCGGTTGATTCGAAAGCGATAAAGGACCTCAAAGTCAGGATATCGTCAGAATCCGGCTCAGAACTTGTGCTGGACATCCAGCATTCCAAAGAGCGGATTAGATACGCGATTCCCGGAGCCTACACCAGCCCCCTTCTTTCGGTTTCAAGATAGACGCGCGGGAAAATCAGGCATGGGTTCGTCAAGGTGGTGGAGCAGTATGGATAAACATTCTTGGGCCGCCACTGAACCAATTTAAAGCTGCTCGTCCCACTGCTGGACAGGGGTTATCTTCATGGAATCACCCGCACCAATTCATGGCACGTTCACCGTCAAGTCCGGACTCGCCCAGATGCTAAAGGGCGGCGTCATCCTCGACGTCACCAACGCCGCGCAGGCCAAGATAGCGCAGGAGGCCGGCGCGGTGGCAGTGATGGCGCTCGAGCGCGTGCCGGCCGACATCCGCCGTGAGGGCGGCGTTGCCCGCATGTCAGAGCCGGGCAGAATCAAGGAAATCAGGGCGGCGGTGACGATTCCGGTGATGGCCAAATGCCGCATCGGCCATTTTGTCGAAGCACAGGTTCTCCAGTCATTGCAGGTTGATTTTATCGACGAATCCGAAGTGCTCACTCCGGCTGACGAGGAGAAGCACATCGACAAATGGGGCTTTCGGGTGCCGTTCGTGTGCGGGGCGCGCGATTTGGGCGAGGCGCTGCGGCGCATCTCCGAGGGCGCGGCCATGGTCCGCACCAAGGGCGAAGCCGGCACAGGCAACATCGTGGAAGCGATGAGGCACATGAGGGCGATGCAGAGAGGAACAGATGAGTTGAGGGCGGCGGCCAAAAACAAAAAAGAGCTTGCCAATTTCGCGAAAGAGATGCGCGTTGACATCACGCTCGTCGAGAAAGTGGCTGCAACCGGCAAACTTCCCGTAGTCAATTTTGCGGCCGGGGGCGTGGCCACCCCGTCCGATGCGGCGCTGTGCATGCAGATGGGCTGTGACGGCGTGTTTGTTGGCAGCGGCATCTTCAAGTCGGCCGACCCGGCCGCGCGGGCGCGCGCCATAGTTCAGGCAACCGCTCATTTCAACGACGCAGAATTGATTGCGCGCGTGTCCGAGAATTTGGGAGACGCGATGCACTCGATTGACTTGCGCACGCTCGCGCCGGAAAACCGGATGGCGAGCAGGGGCATTTAAGAAAACAAAAGCACCTGTTTATTCGTTCATTATGCTCACGCTTGACAACGTGCATGTTCGCCATGCGGCAAAAAGAAAAGAGATAGAGGCGCGGCTCGCCGAATTTAGGGCTATTCCGGCCAAAGGTGATGCAACCCTTCTTGCCGAGCTTTCATTCTGCATCTGCGCCGCGAATTCTTCTGCAGAAGCCGCGTTCAGGGCGCAAAACGAACTGGCGCGCTCGGGCCTGCTTTTTTCAGACGACACTGATGCCATTTCCGCCGTCCTCCTTTCCTCCCACGTGCGGTTCCACAAAAACAAGGCAAGATATATCGTCGAGGCAAGAAAGAAACTGTTTGATGAGAAAACACTGGAGAAGACAGTGGCAGAAAACAAGGATGCGCTCACAATGCGCAATTCTCTTGCAGACAATGTTTTGGGTTTGGGCATGAAAGAGGCCGGCCATTTCCTGCGCAACACGGGTTTGGCGCAAGAGGTCGCCATTCTCGACCGCCACATACTCAAGAATCTGGTGAGCTTGGGCGTGATTGGAAACATGCCGAAAAGTCTCACGCGCAAGAACTATCTTGCAATCGAGGAGAAAATGGCTGATTTTTCCCGCGAAAACAAAATCCCGATGGCCCACCTCGACTTGCTGATGTGGAGCGAGCAGACCGGAAGAATATTCAAATGAAAATCAGCAGCCGGGGCACTTGAGGGGGTGCAAATCCTTGCCCGGCATGGGGCTGTCGGCCGTGTCAGTCCCGTAAATGTTGCCTTGCGCGTCTGACCAGTAGTATCTTGACCCGCTGTCCACCACGTAGTGGGCGCCCGTATCGGGGTCGTACACATCCTCCACCCCGAGCATCGCGTTGCCCCATTTGCGGTTCAGCTCGTCCATCGTGCTGCTCCTAAACTCGAAAGCGGCAGAGATGGTG
>CAYIMK010000101.1:0-4063 GCA_964364595.1 Microcaldota archaeon
TACCAGGGGCTAAAGATCGCCGGTGCAGCTCAACGAAGACAGAGACAAGGATATCTTCATCAGGGGACCATTTCGCTTGGTGTTCCTCAGATCGAGCTTTTGAAGGAAGTTCTTCTTTCGAAAGAGGATGTTT
The DNA here is from genome assembly GCA_964364595.1 of Microcaldota archaeon. Taxonomy (GTDB): domain Archaea; phylum Micrarchaeota; class Micrarchaeia; order Anstonellales; family Anstonellaceae; genus CAIXYX01. The sequence goes on from CAYIMK010000101.1 coordinate 134, forward strand.
TACAAGCGATGATCGCCTATTCTTATACCCCTTTGGGCCGCATCTGGGAGAGCGCCCTTCTCAAAAAAGCGCGCCCCGGACTCTCCTTCGAACCGTTCGAGCCAACGCGGCAGGACATCCCGCATAATCAGGAGCTGGTCCTCCTCGACAGCGTGCAGGGGCTCGAAAAAGTGCGGGTGCTGCGCGACCTCTCCAAACTCCGGCAGCCGGACCGCGCCTTCTCCCTGCACGACTATGATTTGGGCGCGCAGCTGATGCTGATGGATAAGTTCGGCCTGCTGGGCAAAACCACAATCATTGGCGTGCCGCAGAGCGGGGATGAGAAAAAAATCGCGGCGGCGGTGCTCAAAGAACTGGAACTTATTTTCCCGCCGGCTTGACACGGGGCCCCCAGTCTGCTTCACTTCTTTTTGACGTCCCATTTCACTTTCAAGAAGTGCGACGCGCAGGACGTGCACGGGTCGTAGGCCCGAATCAGTTTCTCAATCTCCAGCTCTATCGTCTCGCGCGGCTGGTCCAGCAAGCCCCCGACCAATTGCCGGATGTCGTTCTCCATCGCGACCTGATTTTGGGCGGTCGGGATGACCGGAATGCCTTCCTGCACGTGGCCGTCGGCCATCACCTTCACCATGTAATAGAGCGTGCCGCGCGGTGCCTCGATGACGCCCACTCCCGTGCCGGCGCGGGGCTGCGGGAGGGCCGTGTCCTCGGGCTTGAATTCAGAGCTCTCGAGCATGTCGGTGGCCGAGTCGATTGCGTTGAGCATCTCGATGGCCTGCGCCACGTTGCAGTCGAAGCGGTTTTCGGACGGGAAGCGCGCCAGCGCCGCGGCCGCGTCGCGCCGAGTGTCGCGATGCAAGGTGTCTTTGTGCAGGTTGAGCCGGGACAGGGCGCCGACAGAATATTCCTTGCCCTCGAATTTGAAGCTCGTGGCCTGCGAGTATGGAAGCACCACCCGAGTCAGATGGTCGAAGTATTTCTCGTGCGGGATGCGCGCGATGTCGCAGCTGTCAGCGATTTCGTCGCCCAGATACGAGAAGTCCGGGCTGCGCAGGGCCACCTGGCATATTGGGCGCTTGAAGACAAAGTCGCAGGCCGCGAAGCGCTCGATGAGCTCGAGAACGAACGGCCTCACGGCAATCAGCTCGTGCACCAGCTCCTTCGTTGTCGCCGCGTCGGGCAGTTTCGAGAAGCGGCCCACCTGCGCGCGGGTGGGATGGATTGCCGCGCCGACCACGTGCGTGCACAGCCTGTTGCCCGCCTCCTTCACATGGAAGGCCTGGTGGACAAGCTCCTTTTCTTGGGGCCCGAAGTCCATCACGGAGTCGAGGCCGAAAAGGTCGGGCAGGCAGAAGAGGTAGAGGTGCATGGCGTGGTCGCGCAGGTTGAGCCCCCACAGGGACAGCTTGCGCAAAAGCAGCGTTTGCTCGGTCGGCGCCGCACCTACGGCAGCTTCCACCGCCTCGATGGCGGCCGTCTGGTGCGCAATCGAGCAGGTGCCGCAGATGTGGGACACCATCGCCGGGATGGAGTTGAACATCTTGCCGCGCATGGCCTGCGTGTAGAAACGCTTGTATTCGCTGATGGAGAGGCGCACGTCCACCACTTTGCCTCCGCGCACCTTGACGTCAAGGCCGGCATGGCCCTCTATCTTGCTGATGCCGTCGATGGTGATATCCAGGTCATTTTGGTGCATGTGAACAACCTCTCAAACTCCGGCGCCGTTTTCCTTCTGCGCCGATGAAGGCAGCACTCCGAACTCCCGCATGTAGTTTTCCAAGACCTCGATGAACTTGCGGTTGATGATTGGGCAGCCGGGCACGGTGGCGTCCACCTTGACCAGCTCGCCGATGCCAGTCACCTTTTCGCGGTGGCCGAAGCGCTCGAGAATCGGCCTGATTTCCTCCAGCGTCTTGGCGTCGAAATAATTTCTGTAATTGTTGGGCGCGCCGGTGATGGCGCAGGAGCCGATGGCCACCACCCGCGCTGCGAGGCGGCGGATTTCCTGAAGGCGTTCGACCTCTTTTTGCGAGCTGATGCCTCCCTCGATTATGGCCACGTCCATCTCTTCCATCTTGTTTTTGCCTTTGAGCAGGCGGCAGTAGCGTATGTCCATGAGCGGAGCCCACTCGAAGTATTTGGTGTTGAGGATTTCGGTGAACTCGACCATGCAGCCCTCGCAGCAGGTGAAGGAGAAGAAACCCAAGCGGAGCTTGTTTTGTTCGGGTTCAGCCATGGAAATTCCTCACGGGCGGCCTAGAGTATAACTCCATGTTCAAACGAGTGTATTTTTCAAGGTTCGCCATGCGGCGGCGCGAAATGGGAATTATGGCCTGGCCCCAGTGCGAGCAGGCCAGGGAGCCGGAAGACGGGGCAGGCAGGTCGGACCAGAGTTTCCAGGAAACATTTTTTTCGGGACCGAACGCGAGAGGGGCGGATTTTTTGTTTTCTTTTTCTTTTTTTGTTTTTTTCTGAATTGGCCGATAACCGACTTGCATTTGTTTCCCGTTAACTTTTTTCACTTCGCCCCATCCCACCCGGCAGCGGTCCATCTCGGCGGCAGTGCCGCGCAGCACGCCGCTGATTGAGCCGATGTAAAACACGTGGAAAGAATGATGGGGATAAACACGGGCCGGCAAAGCTTCGGCCAATGCCTGCGCACGTTCGGGCTTCAGCCGTCCGGGCCCGGTGAATTTTTTCATGATGGCATTGGCCATGTCTTCTCTTTTCACCGCATCAAGCAGTTTGTTGCCGAGCCAGAAGGCCTCGACCACTTCCGTGTCGAACGGCTCCAGCCCGTTCGCGCCGGCGATGAGGGAGAGATAGGTGTAGGGAGCCAGAAAACGCTTGAGTTGCGCGGCCAACTGGCGTTTCGCTGACATTTGAAAGCCCTTTGGCCCGCACAGGCCCAAGGCGTTGGGCGCGGCCGAAAAGCGGGCCGCCAGTTCCAAGCCATCCATAGATTGCACCGCCCGAAAACGCCCGGAAAGCCGCTCGCGCTAAGCTTTCCGCCCCGCCGACTGGGCCTGCAGGGTTCGCGCAGTTTCATCTGCCATCTGCCGCAGCCGGACGGGGCCGAGCACCAGCAAAATGCCGGCCAGCAGGAGAAGGCCTGATGCGCCCTCGGAAATCCCCGGCAACCGGCCGTTCATGAGCGCCGGTGCTGTCAAACTCACCAGCCCGCCAAGAGAGAGCAGAGCAGTCGCTTCGCTCAAGGGGAGGCGCGCCAAGCCGCGGTACCATGTGAGCACATAAAGCGTGATGAAAGCGGCTGAGATGAGTGCTGGAGCGCCAAATATCGAACCGCCGCTGAATCCGGCCATCCGCCCAGTTAGCATCAAACCGCCGAACAGGATAATGCTGCCCGCGCCAAGGCGCACTGATGCCACAACGTCGGGCGCGATGTCGGCAAGAGCTTGTTTGGACAGCACGCCTTCGGCCGCCCACATCAGAGTTGCCGCAAGCACCAGCGCCTCGCCGACACCGAACGAAATAGGGCCGAGCATGAGCGCGTTGGCGATGAGCAGAAGCACTACGCCCGCCACAAAGCGGGCATTTATTTTCTCTTTCAAGAACACGGCCGCAAATCCTGCCGCGAAAAAGAAGAGAATGCGGTATGTGAAAGAGGCCGTGCCCCCCGATGAGGCGAACGAGAGGCCGGTGAAGAAAAGGGCGAATGGAATGCTGCCGCCCACCACGGCGATGGCCAGCAGTTTCATCCACTGCCCGCGCTTGAGTTTTGCAAATGACTGCCATGAGCCGAGAGCAAGAATGATTGCCAGCACCGCAACGGCGGCAATGGCGTTCTTGAGAGTGGCGAAGGCGACCGGGTCCGCACCCTTGACGGCTGATGCGTTATAGACGACTGAAAAGCCGCTGACGAGAGCGGTGGCCAAAATCCAGAATCTTGGGTTCATGCATGGGGCTGGG
>CAYIMK010000102.1:0-4028 GCA_964364595.1 Microcaldota archaeon
CCGCGCCCAAGCGCGGTTGATTGCCGCCCGTTCTTTTTTGGTTGTATTTGTCACCGCCCTAGAAAGAAGGGAACATGCGAAAGTTCTCTTTTCTTTTCCAGGGTTTTCTTTTCTATTCGTCAACCTCGCAGGGTTGGCGATAGACGGATGCGAAACATCCGGCGTATCGAAAAGAGAAAAGAAAAGCCTAAAATGAGGCGGGCGGCCATGGCGAAAAATGCCTGTTTAATCATAACCCCCTCTTCTGGGCCTGCCCCCGCCGCGGAAGTAGAGGAAGGCCGCCCCGCCAATCAGCGCCGCGATTGCGAACAACACCGGGATGCCGGAGTTGCCGGTCTGGGCCGGGCCGAACTGTTGCGTTAGCCCCCGGCCGAGGTCGCCCAGCATGCGGGTGAAGTTGAGCGGGCCGCCAGCGCCCGTGTTCGCGCGGGGGCTGGAGAGATAGGGCTTGAGGCCGTGCTTCTGGACGAAGAGCGTCTGGTTCACTCCGACAAGGCGGCAGATGGAGCCGGTGCAGGAGAGTTCGGTGAGCGCCTGCAACGACCCCTCGCCGCCGGCTTCCTGCAGATAGCAGTCGGCGCCGAAGCAGATGAGGTTGCCGTCCGGCGTGGGCGTGACAGTGACGGTTGGGACCTGGGGCGGAGCCGGCTTCTCTTGCGGCTGCGGCGGCAGGGGCGTGGTGGCGGCCGGTATGTAGAGGTTGTCGGTCATGCTGATGAAGCCGATTTTGCTTATTTGCATGGTGTAGCGCCCGGGCGCAAGCAGGGCCAGTATCTGGCCAGCCTGGTCGGCGCGGAAGGTGTAGGACTTCCCCAGCTCGCTGACGAGGACCAGGGTGGCCGCCGGCTCGGTGCTCAGGTCAAGCTGGCCGTCGTGGTAAGCCCAGTTGTAGTTCAGGGGCTGCAGCGACGTGCCGGACGCGGCAGTGGCGGTCGCGGGCAGGACGACTGAGAAGGTGTAGAACGTCTGGGGGCCGCCGGAGTCGTAGTAGGGCAGGAAGAACTGGTAGTCGTAGCTCTTGTTGTCCAGCCCGACCGCAGGCACGCGGGGGATTACGAAGATGAAGGACGAGCCCGCCTGCACGATGCCTTCGCGGAATGCCTGCGTGCTGTTGGCGCCGGGGATGTAGAGCGTGGGCAGGTCAAGCGTGCCGGCCGCGGCGCCCGCGGTTGTGGTGAGCACGAAGGAGCTGGTGTCGTTGAACACCGTCGAGGCGGACTCTATGCCCGGCAGGCGGAAGTGGGAGTCCAGGTCCGACATGTTGGGGGCCACGAACGGGCCGTTGAACGGGAACGACGTGTCCGAGATGAGGTAGATGTCCTGCGTCGTCGAGAAATAGACCAGCGTGCTGGTGTTGTTGAAGAGCAGCGTCGAGGTGCCGCCGGTGGAGTTGCCGTAGAAGAAATACCAGTACTAGAGCGGCTGGTCGATTGTGAGGTTCACCCCCGTAATGTATCCGCCCGTCGCGGCCGTGTTGTTGGCCGCGAAGGCCAGGGGAAGAACCAGCAATGCAAACAATATCCAGCCCAGCCGCATCGGTATGCAAAAAACGGGGAGGATTTAAAGCATATGCCCAGAGGCCCGAAGAATGCCCGAAGCCCGCCAAAAAATCAAAAATTGAAAGAAATCAAAAATTGAAAGAAATGAAAAGAAAGAGAAATGAAAAAGAAAAACAATCACGCTCGGTTTTTCTTTCGCTTCCGCGCCCGCGCGCGGCTTTTCCCCGCGGCACTTGCCTTCGCTCCCGACTTTGGCGAGCGGAGCAGGAGGGCCGCCAGCATCAGAACTGCCGCCAGCGTGAGGAGGATGACGGCTGCGCCGGGAGACGGCACGAGGGGCAGGCCCGGCAGCAGGGGGGTTGGGCCGGTGAGCGGAATACGGGCGTAATTGAACTCGCGGATGTACTCAGTCTGCAGCGGGGACGAGCCGTAATGTACGAAGAGAGTTGCCTGCTCGATGGAGCCGGCCGGCGCGTATTGGCCGGCGTCCAGGCGCACCGCAATTGCCCGCGTCTCGCCGGGAGCGAGGGCGACCAGCGACGAGGCGCTCGAGCGGCCGTCCGGCAGCTGGACCACCGCCCGCACGTACGCCGGATAGCGGTCCGTGTTCTCAACGCCCACCATGAACGAGCGGGCGGAGAGGTCGTAGCGGACAGGGTTGGACGGCGGGTCCACAACCAGGATTGGGCGCGGACCGGGCAGGGGCAGCACCAGCAACGGCCTTGTCTGCGAATCTCCCAGGTATCCCTCGCCGATTGCCGGGAAGAGCGACATGCCGGCATCCTGCGAGAGCATGGCCTGCGCGCCCTCGATGTCGCCGTCGCCGGAAATGACCTTGCCTGTGCGGATGTTGCTGGCCTTCAGCCACGCGATGAGGTCGGGGCTCACTTCGGTGAGGCCCACCAGCGCAACCGGCGAGCCGCCCATCACCATGGATTTCTCGAACGTCTGGCCCGAGGCGAAGACGATCTGCTTGAGCGGAGAGAGGGCCGCGTAGCGCTTGAGCAGCTCGAGGTTGTCAGCATAGCGCGAGCCGCTGTTCAGCACCTCCATGCCGCCCTGCTCCGTTGACGGAATGGAGGAGGCGATGGAGCCGTAGACCATGACTTGGCGGCCCGAACTTTTCAGTTTCGTGAGAAGGCCGGGCAGGGTGGCAGAATCGGCGAAATACAGGCCGGCGCGCCTGAGCACGGCGTAGGGGGCGGCCGAAATGCTTTCCGCCCCGTCGCTGCGGCCCACGATGATGGCTTGCGTGCCCGGCGCATGGTCGGCGAACCAGTCAGCTAGGCCGGATTGGCGCTGCGCGCTGATTGATGCGGAGGAGTTGGAAGCCGAGAGGATTGCCGCGTCCAGATTTGCCACGACGGGCTTGTCTGACTCGAAATATGAGATTGGGGAACGGTATGCGGAGAGGAAATTGACCGCGTAGTCGCCCTGCTGCGGGGTGAGCACGAAGAGGTAGTCGGCGTTGTTCTCCGCGGCCCATACCGAGCCGGCTATCACGTCCTCGAAATGGTAGGAATTCACCAGCACCAGCGAGCGGGCGGTTTGGGTGTCGGCGGCTTGGAGCGCGGCGGCGCAGAACAATAGTATGAAAAGAGCAGATCCGAACCGATTTGTCAATCCCATCACCCCAACTTCCAACTCATTCGGCCGCGCGTGCGCGCGCGGCTTTGCGGATTTTGCCAAAAATTACTGGATTTCCCCGTAGAAGTAATAGGTTGTCGGCGTGTTGTCGCCGGCCGCGTTCTCGGGCACTATGACCTGGTACTGGGCCGATGAATTGTCATAGGCCGTGCCCGAGGCGTTGATGAAGGCCGCGAACACATAGCGGGACATGTTGGAGGTGTTGCCGTCATTGAGCACCACCTGCTTCCAGGCCTCCGCGCCGGCTCCGTTGCGCGTTGTGATGAGCGGGCGTGAATTGACCGCCACCTGGTACTGGCTTACGTTGAACGCGGAGTTGGCCGAGTTGGTGCCCGTATTGGCCGCGCTGTCGTCCGCGTCGGTGAGGAAGGAGAATGCGCTGTCCACATTGGCCAAGCTCACCGAGGTGGAATTCAGGGACGAGAAGTCCACGTTGGCGGATTGCGAGACATACACCATGCCGCGCACGCTTGAGACGGTCCAGCTTTTCACAGTGCCGCCCGAACTTGCGAGGCGCAGTCCGGCCGAGATTGTGCCGTAGAACGCCTGCCAGTGGAGAGTGGTGGAATTGATGGTGAAATTGACCTGCGTGATGTTGCCGCCCCACGCCTGCGACGTGCCGGCCGAAGCCGAGCCAAGAGTGACCGGCGTGCCGGCTGTTACGTTGCTGACGCCGACGGGGCCGGCGAACGCGAGGCCGCCGAAGAGCAGCAGGGCAATGAGGGTGAACAACGACTTGCGCATACGGGACCACCATCCACGCATTTATGAGATGATAATGACGGGAACAATCAATACGGGGAGATATTTAAAACCCGAGCACGCCCGGTAAGCCCTCAAGATTTTCCCCTCTCGATAAAAACACGTTTTTCGACGTGGAGA
>CAYIMK010000103.1:0-4015 GCA_964364595.1 Microcaldota archaeon
GGGGAAGGAAAAACTTGCAACAATATTGGAGCGAAAAGCCGATAAAATAATCGCCCAGTCAAAAGACCCTGATTCGCTTTCAACCATACGCGCCTATTCTGATGGGGAAGCGCTGCTGGCATATGTTTTGTCCAAACAGGATTGAGCCCGCCCGCTTGATATTCTGCCCAAAACAAGCACCACTCCCGGATATCCTCGCTGGCAGGCGCGTGCCTGCAATCTCCCATTCAAATCTCATTTTTCTTGTCGTTTTATCTTTGCCTTTTCCCAATACACGCATCAACATACTTTTTCATCGCATCCTGGGGCTTTGGGAAATCAAGAATTTCCACTTTCACCCCAGCATTTTCAATCCGGGCGTGCAGAGATTCTGCCAGTTCCCTGTATGTGCATGCTCCTTTTCTGTTTTTGTGGCGCTCTAAAATGCCCTTTAGAATCTGGGTCGTGGCATCCCCTTTGGCAACATCCTTGTATGCTATGATGGACAAATCCACCTGGCTGGCATCCAAATATTTATCGCTATGGTTGGCGCCAAAGCAGGCTCCGTTCACAAACAACACATGCCCGGCATGCCCGGCAAATGTATTATGTGGAAAATTTTTCAGCATGTACTGCATGTCTCCCCTGTAGGCTATAATGAGGTTCTCAGTAGTTGCAAGCGCCTTTTGCGCAAACTCCCGGTTCTCCTTGGCGCTCTTTCCTGCAAACACCCGTATATTGAAGTATTCTGATTCATAAACATACAGCCTGCCATCAGAATTTGGCTGCGCCTTTTCCAAAAGCCCCATGGCCGTAAAAGTGGAGCGTGTTTTGCTTATGTGGCTTTCCATATCGTGGTTGTCGCAGACTATTGCCATCTCAAGCACGCTTGCCCCATTTATTCCGGAGCAATATTTTGACGGGTCAAACGTGCCGTCTCCATAGTAGAGAAGCAGCTCTTTTTCGCCAGAAGAAAGATGCATCTCGCGTTCCTGTCCAAGCCAGAATCTCAGCCAACGGGCACCCGCCCGCCCAAACAATATTCTGCCATCTGCAGGCGCGCCGGCATTTATTCCGGCGTTTTCTGTCCTGCTAGCCGGTGCCGGCGCACCTGCCAGGCGATTACCCCTGCCAAAATAGTCATATTCAAGCAGGACCGAACCTGCAATAACCGCTGCCAGACCGCCTATCGCGAAAATCTTTGTTGCCTGTTTTGCAATCCGGCATTTCAGGTTGTTGTACATGCTATTATTTGTTGTAAAACATGTTAAAAGGTTATTCCCCGCATTTCAATAGGCAGGTGCGTTATTCCCCGAACGGACGAAAAAGACCAAAAACGGTCCAAAAGGCAGGCTCGAACCGAATCCGAAACGGAGGGGGCGCCCGGGCGCCCCTTCTATTTTTGTCGTTGTATTTGTCACCACCCTATTTCAATTTAGTGAAAGACCCCGGTGTGGATTACCCCGCCCTAAGAAGGGCGGGGATAGCGCGCAAGTGTCAATTTCTTATTCGTTGGGCGGGGGCGGCTTGGCTTTTCCACCCGGCAGGCCGCCGAACGCGGGATTGGATGAATCAGATGGTGCATCACCGCTCGGAGGGGAGGGCGGAGGCATGGGCGGCATGGACTGGCCGGAAGGGGGCTGAGGCATGGGGGCCATGGAGGGGCCGCTTGGCGGATAAGATGGAGCGGAAGGCATGGAAGAAGAAGGCGGCGGAACCATGGAGGCGCCGGCCGGAGAGGGTGGAGATGAGGCCTGGGTTTTGGAGCCCCCATAACGGCCGGCCCACGGCGGGGCGTTGTCGGGCTTGTTGCTCGTGCCCGGCATCTTGGCCCAGGGGGGAGCCCATGAGGGATTGGCTGCGGCTTTTGGAGCGCCGGAGCCGCCGGATGGAGGCGGACTGGCGGGAGTTGAATTAATTGGCGGGGCACTGGCCGGCACTGCGGGGGCAGACGCGGATGAGGATATGCTTTCTTTTGGCATGGATTCCCCGGTCTTTTCTTCTCCGCTTTCGGACGGGGCCTGCTTGCGGATCGGGAGCGAGAATGACGAGGGCTGGGATGGCGGGTTCGGCTTCTTTCCATATGTGTATGTGGCATTGCCGGGTCCCGAGGACGGCGGCTTGCGGCTGAGGTAATACCAGTAGGCGACTGCGCCCACTATGAGGATGGCGAAAACGATGATTACCCAGGCGTTCTCATCTGCCCATGACTTGGTGGCTATGGATGACGGGGCTGATGGCTCGCTTGGAGTGACCGGCTTTTGCACGGCGGCCACGAACACGTCTGAAGAAGAGGCGAGGTTGCCTTCAGAGTCCGCCGCCTCCACGGTGTAATGCACTTCCCGCGTGCCTTCCGGGAGCTTGATGTAGGCCTCGAAGAGGTTGTAGCCGGCGGCGTACATTGGCACGGTCTGCGTGCCGGGGCTGCTGCCGAACGAATAGATGAGCTGCACCGAGGAGTTGCCCTGCGCCAGGCCGGAGGCATAATCGCCCTCGTCCACAACGTTGGCCCGCACCTGCAGCGTGCTGCCGTTGAACACGCTTTGGAGGTTGCTCATGGTGGGCTTGTGCAAATCAAAGATGACGGCAGTGCTGGTTAGGGAGGCGAGGTTGACCGCCAACTCCTTCTCGTACTGGCCATAGTGGACTGTGAGCAGCAGGCGCGAATCGGTGACATTGGAGAAATGCACATAGCCGTCCGCGCCCGTGCGGAGCACGTCGGAGCCGGCATAAACCTGCGCGTCAAGCGGCGCGCCCAAATCGTCGAGCACCTGCACGTCGAGCGAGTAGAGCTGCAGCCTGATGGGATAGGTCGCGTCGTCGCTGACAACGATGCTTGAATTCTGCTTCGAGTTGCGGAAGAGGACGTTCACGGTGTGGCGGCCGGCCGGCAGGGGGATGACCGCCGTGCCGGTCTTGTCGGTCTTGGCCTTGTACAGGCCGTCGACGTCGACGTTCACGCTGATTGGCTGGCCCGAGTTGTCCAGCGTCTGCAAAGTCACCCTATAGACCGGCAGGATGAAGGTGCGGGGAATCTCGCCGTTGTTGTTGAGGAAACGGGTAGATGGAGTCAAGCTCCCGTAGCGGACATAGACGGTGAAATAGGGGTCCACCACGCTGTCCAGATGCTCGTAGTTGTCGATGCTGAAATTCAGCCGGCCGTTTGCGTTGGTGACCTTGTTGGCCGTGGTGCCGATATGTCCTTTGGTGATTTGCCAGGTGATGTTGGCGGTCGCGCCGGGCAGGGGGCGCAGTTTCGCATCCAGCACCCGCACCTGCACGAACTCGCCCCAGTCGGCGTGGGCGGTGGGGAGCAGCGAAATAAGCAGGAGCAGGCCGAGGAAGAGTGCAAAGAGGCGCATGGAACCCATACGTGACACAATCTTTAATAGATATATGAACGGGCCGGCCCGAGCCTCGCAGTTTAAGCCCGGGCTTTCGCTAAGGCTTGAGATTATGTGCCAGCAGCAACCGATTTTCCCGCCAGAAGGCAGTACAGATGCGGTCGTGAGAAGGCTTAACTGCCGAGTTCGAGATGGGATCGGGTGTGGCCCTTCTCCGATGGCCGCTGACAGGCATATAGGGGATATCAGAGTTTTTAAAGCATGGCCCCGTATCGGCACTATCTGAATTGACGGCGAGCGGAGTGATGACATGGCCCGAACTTCCAACAGAGCCAAAAGCAAAAAAACCGCCCGGGTGGTGACCATCGCGGCACCCCAAAGATTTCCGAAAATGATGATGCCCAAGGCCCAGTTCGGGAAAACCATAATGCCGCCGGCTCCGGGCATGATGCCCGACTTTCCGAAAAGCGAAGGCCACTGCCCGGCATTCGACCCGGCCAGGTGGGACGGCAAGGAAATAACGTTCGACCACAGGTCGTTTGCAAAGGAGCATGTGACCAGCTTCTTCCACATGCAGCTGAAATTCGGCCCGGTGCTGGAGAAGATGACGAAGCAGGCCAGGGCGATGGATGCACAACACCCCGAATTCCTCGTCCTCTCTGACGAAAAATCGTCTTTCGGGGCCGACATTT
>CAYIMK010000104.1:0-3937 GCA_964364595.1 Microcaldota archaeon
GGCTTTCAGCGTTCTGTTCGTAGGACGCCCGCCGCTTTAGCGGCGGGAGGTTCACATATGAGAATATTTCAGCAACTTATGACTAAAATTTGTCAAATAATTCTATAAAAACATCAAAAGAAGCATTTATTGTAAATTATTCTGCAATTATGATACTAAAATTGCTAATAAACCAGCAAGTTTAAATACCCGTAAGGAGAAATAAGCCCATGCAAAATATAGATTTGGTCAAGCTCGAGGAGATCTCCATCCGGCTGGCGGCGGATGCTCAAGGGCTCAAAAAACGGGACTTTGTCACAAAGATAGCGTTGGGAAAAGAACCGAGAATCAAGGTTTTAAGGGGGTTTAGGGGGGTTGGCAAGACCACTGCGCTATTGCAGCTGATGGGGAAAGGGGCGATTTATTTCTCCATGGACAGCCCGCTGGTCGAAACATCCACTCTCTACGAGATTGGCAAAACGGCCGCCCAAGCCGGATACAAGACCTTGCTTGTGGACGAGGCCCAGTATTATGTGAACTGGAAAAGAGATGCCAAAGCGCTCTATGACGAGTTCCCGCAACTCTCAATCGTCCTGTCCGGAAGCGCGCCGCTGGCGTTCGAGCCGGAAAGGCGGCATGAGACCATCGAGGTCGAGCCTCTCTCCTTGGGCGAGTTCGTGCGGCTGCAAGGGGAGAAATCAGTTCCCAGCGACGCATGGATGGATGAGAAAAAGGCGGTTGAGTTCGCGGCATTGAATCCCAAAATCTACGCGCATTCTGCCAAATACGCCCAAGGCGGCGGGTTTCCGGCTTATTTCGCCTTCAAGGAAAAGACGCTTGAGGCAGTATTCAGCAGCATGACGAAATCCATCCGCCAGGACTCGGCATTCGCCGCCAATGTGGACGGGGAAATCATTGCCGGAATGGAAAAGGCGGTCGTTTTCCTTGCAAGCTCCCCGGCCGGTGAGTTCAGCCTCAACAGCCTCTCCAATGTCCTGCACCTCAACCGCTACAAGACAGGCAAGGCCGTCGATACGCTGGGCGCGATGAAGATTGTTCGGCTCGTAAGGCCCGATGGCCAGGGGGCCAAGCTGGTGCGGGGAGACCCGAAGCTGCTGTTCTACCACCCGAATCTGCGCAAGGCGGTTTGCTCAAGCTTGGGCATTGATGCCGGCACCGGAGCCTTGCGCGAGGAGCTGGCCGTCTTCTTCCTACAGGGGAGGGGCTGGAAAGTGGGCACTGCCAAGGGGCTGAAGAAAAGCCCGGACTACATCATCGAAAAAGACGGGGAGCGGATGCCCATCGAGATTGGGGGAAGCGGGAAAGGCAGGTCCCAGCTTTTCGGATTCGACGGAAAGAAGATTGTCGTCAAAGAACAGGGCCTGATGGCGCTGGGGATGTATTAGCAGCGCACTATTGCAGGATTGAAACGCTTTGAGATCGTGGCGATTTGCGCCGCATTTTTCGCCGGCCGCAATTCCGGGCGGAATATGGGAGGCGCCTCAGCCGTCGCAGCGCCTTAAACCAACGACGTGGGCAATGCAACATTGGTGTTTTCTATGACGAAAACATACGCGTGGTCGCAGCGCCCGAACCAACGACGTGGGCTTCTCAATTCATTCAACCTAGATTATACTTTTCTATAATTTAGGTTCATTCAACCAAACTTATACATTTATATAATCTAGGTTAATCATATACTCCATGAAACTCCCGCTCGACAAGCGCCTGAGGAAGCGCGCGCACATCTCCGTCGGCCGCCTGCAGGACGAAGTCATGGAAGTGCTCTGTTCCCTCAACCCCCATTTCGTCTTTCACGGCGGCACCTGCATCTGGCGCTGCTATTCGGGCTGCCGTTTTTCCGAAGATTTAGACCTCTACCTGCCGAAACTTCCCGAAGGCTTCCAGTCCTTCCTCTCCGCCGCCCTCCTTTCCCGCGGCCTCGCCCTTTCCAGATTCAAGCAGACGGCCAACCTCGTCTTCTGCAAGGTGAATGGCCCAGAAGCTGAAGTGCGGGTGGAAATCAACTTCTCAAAATCCGTCTCCTTCGCCACAATCCCTTATGAGAAAATGGACGGCTCAACCCTGATTGTGAATGCCGTCCCCCTGCCCGACATCATCATCGAAAAAGCCAATGCCTATCTGGGCCGCCGCTTCATCCGCGACATCTACGACGTGTATTTCCTGAGCGGGCAGCTGGAGGACCAAAAGGCCGTCAAAGCGCTAGCGGCCCTCCTCTCCAAATTCCAGCCTCCAGTCGACGAGCCAAACCTCGTGACCATCGTCTATGCCGGAGTCGCACCCTCTTTTTCCGCCATGCTGGAATCCTTGAAGGGGCGGTTTGGATGAGGAAAATAATCTACACCCGCGAACTCAAGGCCCGCCTGGGGGGGCAACCCTCTTTCACCATCGCGGATGCGCGTCGTCTCTTCCCCAAAGTCAGCCGCGCCTACCTCTCCCTCCTCCTACACAACCTGTGCAAGCGCAGCGAAATCTTCCGCATCAGCCGGGGCGTCTATTCATTCAGCAACGACACCACGGTCGCCGGCTTTGCCTACTCCCCATTCTATTACGGCCTGCAGAACGCGCTCTCTATCCACGGGCTGTGGGAGCAGGCGACCAACCCCGTCATCCTCACGCCCCGCCACGTGCGCACCGGCCGGCGCGTGTTCGCCGGCGCCAACTACATCGTGCGCCGCGCCAGCCGCCCGATGTTTTTCGGCTATGAACTAATGCAATATTCGGGCTTCTGGGTGCCGGTTTCGGATGTGGAGAAGACATTCCTCGATATGGTGCATTTCCGTCAGCCCATCTCCAGCGAGCTGCTGGCCGAATTCAGACGGCGGTTGGACAAGAAGGAATTGAGCGTTTATCTGGGGAAATGCCCTGCCCGGCTGGCGAAGCGGGTCCGGGAGCGGCTGGCGGAGAAGTAAATCTTCCGGCCTCATCGGTTCGGGCTCAGTGCATTTCTTTTTCTTTTCTAGGATTTTCTTTTTCCGCAGAAAAAGAAAAGCCTTACCACGCTTCCTTGTGTATCCTCTCTTTTGCCACGCCCGCCCCTTCCAGCATCTGTTGCATGGCGTCATTGAACGCTTTCGGCCCGCAGAAGTAGAAATGCGAAAGCCCGAAATCCACGCCGTGCTTTTGCAGCATGCCGGCGCTGATGCGCCCGCATTCTCCGTCCCACCCTTCCGGTGCCGGGTCGCAGGTGATGGTGTGAATAAACTTGAAATTCGGATTTGCGGCCTGCAACTCCTCCAGCAGGGGGATGAACGGCACCTGATTCAGTTCGCGGTTGGAGTAGACTAATATGGCGGAGCGCGGGTCCTTCCCGCCGGCCAATTCCTCGGCCATGCACAAAAGCGGTGTTATGCCAATACCCGCAGCCAGAAGGACGATTGGGGCAGTCGCCGCCGAATCGGCCGCAGGCCCGCCGGCCCCTCCCGCTTCGTTGCCTGCGAGCGTGAAAAATCCATAAGGCCCGGAAATCTCGATTTTGTCCCCCTTTTTTTTGTCGAATAAGGCATGCGTGAACGGGCCGTGCAGCTTGATGCCGAAGCGAAGCTTGTCCGCCGTATATGCGCGGGCGGCCGAATAGGAGCGCATGGGAGGTTTCAAACCCGGCACGTCTGAAATCATCAGCATGAAAAATTGGCCGGCCTTGAAAGGCGGCACCGGCTGCCCGTCTGCCGGCGTGAAGACAAATGAGCGGACATCGTCTGCTTCGGCTTTCACTTCGCTCAATGCGTATGGACGATAGGGTGCTGCCATGCGAATCACCAATAATCAGGGATACTCTGCCATACAATATATACTAATTCCCAAATCTCCTGTGCTGTCTCCCAAATCCCGTCCATTCTCTCCCCCCCACCTCCAAGCCCTCCACCTGCCTTCTGCCCCTGTTTCTCTCCCACGTTTTGCCGCCAGAGCCAAAATAGCTTTATATAAATTGGTGTCG
>CAYIMK010000105.1:0-3868 GCA_964364595.1 Microcaldota archaeon
AAATGCGGCCGAGGCGACGATATTCTCAATCTTGAACGTCGGCTTGCCCTTTTTGGCGTTCTTGGAGAAGGGCAGCATCATTTTCTGCGTCTTCTCAATGGCCAGCTGCACCTCTTTCTCGTTCTTGCATCCGGTGCAGATGATTTTGCCGTTTTTGAACAGAAGAAGCGAGCTTTTGGGCTCTTTCAGCTTGAAAATGGCGCCCGGAAACTGCTCGGGCTCGTATTCAACATCATACACCTTGTAAGCGATAGCATAGAGGTCGAGATCCATCTCCAGGTTCGCCGAAGCGACCATGTTCTCGACCCGAAATGTCGGCTTGCCAATCAGAATCTTTTTCACGCAAACCACCGGCCAAGTTGGATTTCATTTATAAGTAGTATACCCTAAACGCTAACCTTTTTAAAGGTCTGGGCCCTCAAGTTTCCAGCTTAGACCCTATTCGCCTTCATCGGCGGTAGTGTTAGAACAAGTCAAATTCGGTGATTTTCCATGAGACGCTCATTAGGCAAGATGTCCTCGCGCACCCGCAACCTTGGAATGGCGCAGCGCCGCCTCTCGGTCGCGCAGCAGGTCCGCCGCTACAGCATCGGCGACCGCGTGGCCCTGGACCACCAGTCACAATTCGACGGCATGCCGCACCCCCGCTACCGCGGCAAGGTGGGCACCATAACTGGCGAGCGCGGCAAGTCCTACGAAATCGAGGTCATGGACGGCCGCATGCTCAAGCTGCTCATAGTGCCGGGCGTGCACCTGCGCATAGTGCAGGCTTAGATGCTTTTGTTCACAGGACGGGGCGGCTCGCCTATAAAAAGATGGGCGCCGCTCTCCTGTGCTGTTCTGTCATATTCTTATGTGGAGGGATTGGGATGCTTGGTCGCAAGGTTGAGGGAGCCAAACCGGTGAGCCTGCCGCACGTGCGCGCCATCCTCGAGCAGCGCTCCGGAGAGCCGGATTTCGGCTACGAGCAGCAGACGTCTCTTGATTATGCGCGCAAATTCGCCAAGCTCACGCCGGCCGACGCCGACAAGCTGGAGGCGGACCTGGCTGAGTTCGAGGCCCTCAAGCCCGAAACAATCACGAAACTCGTCGACATACTGCCCGCCCATCTTTCCACCTTGCAGGCCATCCTCGCCAAGGACCGCATCACCTTGCCCGCCGACAAGCTGTCGAAGGTATTGGAGAAAATCGCCCACTTCCGCACCAAGATGGTCGCCCCGCCCGAAATCACGACCGAGCCGGCCCCGGTTCCGACCGACGCCAGCATAGCCGCTGAGGACGCGAAGGCGGAAGCTGAAGGCAAGAAGGCAAAAGGCGAGGAGGAAGGCAAGAAGGCCAAGGGCGCGAAGGAGAAGCCGGCCGAGGCCGCATCCCCGCTCGACGCTTCTGCCGCCGAGGGCAAGGCCGCCGCAGCCCTTGTAAAAGGCCACGAAGAGAAAGCCAAGGCCTCCAAGGCCAAGAAGGAGAAGGGCGAGGACAAGCACTCCAAATAAATAGGCCTTGCGTCATTATATCATAAGTCCAGTTGCAGCGAGGGATTGCTATGGGTATGGAAGAGGAATACGCATGGGTGATCGACTTCCTGCCCGGCGGCCGCTCCGACCAGCGCGCCGGCGAGCCCATCGCGCAGCTCTTGGGCGAGCACTTCTTCACCCTCTTCGAGGTCAGCGTCAAGCCCGGCAAGACTCTTACTTTCGGCCAGCGCATCTACATCGGCCCTGCCGAGCGCGAGGAGGTCGAGCGCATAAGAAAGCGCCTCACATACGACGAGCTCACCGGCACGGCCCGCACCGAGCTGTCCAACTGCCTCGGCAAGATTCTCCATTACCGCGAGGCCGAGTTCATGTCATTTTTCAACAAGGCCGGCCCGCTCTCGGTGCGCCTGCACCAGCTCGAGCTCATCAACGGCATCGGCAAGCGCCACCTCCTGCAGATTCTCGAGGCGCGCGAAACCAAGCCATTCGAGAACTTCGCGGATTTGCATGCGCGCCTGCCGCTCATGCCCGACCCCGCGCAGCTCCTGGTCAACCGGATTCTCGAGGAGATGCAGGGCAAGGTGCAGCACTACTTGTTCGTGCGCCCGCCGGCAAGGAATGAATAAAATCAATCGGCCCGCAACAAAGGCCCGCCGTCCCGCAATGAATGAAGCTTTGATAAACACAGGGTTCGAAAAGGCGGCGATGCCTAAAATGAAATCCCAAAAACCAAAGCCGCCTTCTCCCCGCGCCAAGGCCATGCTCGCCGGCCTGCGCTCAACCTCTTCTTCGCGCTCCCGCAACCCGCCAGCCGGCCCCGGTTCCTCACTTTCTTCCCCCCGCTTCAAGCTCCAAAAATCCCGCTCCCAGCATTTTCTGACAGACGCATCGGTGCTTGAGGGCGAGGCCGAGGCGCTGGACGTTCGGGGCGAAGCGGTGCTGGAAATCGGCTCAGGCGACGGCCGCTTGTCCGAGCGCCTGCTGGCGCGCGAACCCTCTTCCCTCACTCTTGTCGAGCTTGACCCGAAATGGGCCGAGCATTTGAAGGAAAAATTCGGGGGAAAGAGAAGCGTCATGGTTGTTCAGGCGGATTTTCTCTCCCTTCCTGACGACCTCGCCATTTCGCGCATCGCCGGCAACATCCCCTACCAAATCACCTCCCCCATACTGCTCAAACTCGGGCGCATGAAATTTTCCAAGGCGGTGCTGTGCGTGCAAAAGGAGGTGGCCGAAAGGATGACCGCGAGCGCGGGCTCCTCCGAATACGGCCGATTATCCGTTTTCGCCCAGCTTCGTTTCGATTTGCAAACCCTTGCCCAGGTGCCCCGCTCCTCATTCACGCCTCCGCCGAAAGTCGACTCGAGCATCGTCTGCCTGATGCCCAAAAACGGGGCCGCCTCCCTCCCGGCCAGCCTCGACCTTGTCACGGCCGCCCTTTTCTCCCACCGCCTCCAAACAATTCCGCAGGCATTGGTGCACGCGCGCCGCTTGTGGGCTTGGGACAAGGACAAGGCGCGCGCGCAGGCCCGCAAACTTAAAATGGATGACATCCGTGTCTTTCAACTGACGCCGGAGCAGTTCGTGCAAATCACGCGCCTCCTGCCAGTCCCCGCCGCGGCCCGGCCATCCCGCCATGCAACGGCCCAGCAATCCCGCAATTCTGGATGATGCCCATGCGCTTCACTTCCCTCCATCCCACGCGCAAGCGCGCCCCCTCCTTCACGGCCAAGCGGCAGAAGAATAATTTCCTCGTCCTGGCAATCTCCGAAATCACCTCTCTCGCCCTCCTCGCCCTGCTGCTGGTCCATTATCGCTCGATTTCCGACCCGGCCCTCATCGCCTCGGCGCTGCTGGTGGCCTTCGGCGCGGTGTCGGTCATCATCCGAAAATCGGTCGTCTATGCGCAGTTCGTCTTCCTCGTCTGCCTGCTCGGAATTGAGCTGATTCTGCTGGCCGACGTCGTCCCGTTCAACATCGAGCTCTCCGCCATGTCTGTTTCCTCGTCAATCGTGTTCCCGGCCGTTTTCATCATTCTGGACCTCGCGGTGCTGTGGTGGGTGATTGCGCGCGGTATCTTCATCGACGTGGATGCTGAACTTCGGGGCGAATAAAAACAGCTTATTGCGCCGAACCTATGCGGTTGAGCTTGCGTCCCTTTTTGGGCATTTCATTCTTGCGGCTCTCGGCGGCCGGCGCCCCGGCCTCACCGCCGCCAGCCTCCATGCCGGTCGGCACGTTGAGGGAGGCCGGTCCCGGGTCGGTCTTGCCGTTGCGACCCTCGCGCGTGAAGTTCTTCTGGCCGATGACCCAGTCCGCGGGCACGCCGTCGTGGCTCGGCGCCCGCGCCCATCCGAGGAGCCCCCATGGCCGTATCCGAGAGCGCCGTTCTCGAG
>CAYIMK010000106.1:0-3865 GCA_964364595.1 Microcaldota archaeon
GCTGTTGGCGTCTGAGCGTTTGTTGAAGCACAAAGTGTATCCGGCTCCGGCCGCAGTTGTCTGTTTGTCGCAGAGGTTGAGGTTCGGGTTGTTGGCTGATGAAATCGTTCCGCATTCGAGGTAGTCGCCGTCCCGTATTGCGCCTCCGTGGTTGTTGATGACCTTGTCAAGGCCGGGGTATTTGTGGTTGGGGGTGCAGGTGTAGGCCTGGTAGGCGCTGCCGGTTGGGGCGAACGTGTTCTTGGCGAGCGAGCATTTGTCCACGTACCAGTCGTTCTTGTACACGCAGTTGCTGTTGTCTGTCTTCACATAGCTCGGGTCTGATGCGGTGCAGGCGCGGGGGAGATACACATCACCCGCCGCATAGGCGGTTGCGCTCTTGAGGACGAGGTTGGAATCACAGGCTGCGGGGGTTTTTCCGAGCGCAATGTCCACCAGGCTTGCCCGCTTCCAGTAGGTGGAGGCAGAACCCGAGGCGGTGCATGTGTAGAGATGGTCGTTGTTTTCGCAGGTGGTGCGCCAGTCTCCCACCAGACCGTTGCATGTGCGGTCCTGGCAGTTCTTTTTGTCGAGAATTGCTTTTTGCCCCACTCCGCAGGCGGCCTTGGCCCCGTCCGGCACTGCCGCCGTGCCGATTGAAGTCAGGTAGTCATAGCGGCAGTCGATGGGGCAGGCGGCACAGTCTGCAAATTCGCGGTTGTTCACATTTGCCGGCGGGTTGGAGTAGGAGCCGCAGATCAAACTGCCGGACGGAATTGTCAGTTGCGGATAGCAGAATCCGTTGCAGCCGCCGCCTCTGTTCGCAGTGGAACCTGGGAGGCAGGCCTGCGAGCAGCCGCGGGGCAAAGTTGGGTTCTGCTGGCCGGTGGCGGAGAGCAGCACCTGGCATTGCGGCCCGGTGCTGTGGTCTGCATTGTCAACATAGCAGGCCCCGCACCGCTGCGAATTGTCTGGGATGGCGGTGAGGGGAATGTAGGGGTCTTTGAGATGACAATAGACCGGCCCGTTGTTCGCGCGGTTGTCTGCGCAGACGGACAAGTCGCAATAGGGCGGGGAGCAGAATTTCTGGATATCCGGGCCGTTGCATTCCGAAGACACGTTGTTGTTGGGCCGCGCATAGGCATTGTAGTATGAGAGGGAGCCGGGAACATTCGGGTCTGCAGCCATGTCAAACAGGCCGGTGCTGCCGCCAGCCCATACCATATATTCTGGATCGTCGACCGCGAAATAGGGGCACAGGGGGTCCGAACTGCCCATGAGCTTGTAGATGACGGCAGTTGGAGCGCACTGCGGGGGCGCGGGATCGCCTGTAGCCGGCGTCCATGTTGGGCTGGCGGCCGAGAACTTGAACCAGGTGGGGGGGTAGCTGGCGATGTTGCATGCGCCGCCGTAGGTGATGGAGTATTCGCTCGATTTGTAGTACCTGCATTCCAGCCCATAATGGGAGCGCGAATAGAAATAGTCTGCCGGGTTCGTGGTGCTGGCTATTGACGAGGGGCTGGAGAAGCGGCAGGACATCGGGCAGCGGCGGCATTCGGTGTTGACGTCAGGGGTCAGCGCCGGCGGCGTCCGCGTGGTGTCGTAGGTGGGAGCGGGGGCGCATACAACGCCCAGAGTGCTGGCACGCGGGGTGATGAGCAGGGGGCTGGCCGGCACTTTGCAATGGATGGGGCATTTGGTGCAGGCATTTTTGAAGGTGCCCTCGCATTCCCCGACAAAGGCGGGGTCTTTGTACTTATTCTCGCCTTTGGCTGAATCGAAATACACCCGGCAGTCGATTGGGCAGACCGTGTCCTTGAGGTTGGGAGTGGAGGCAACGGCGGCCAGCGCGGCCTTGAGCGTCATCGACGGGCCGCAGGCGTCGTTGCAGCTGGCCATGGCGCCCGGCACGCCGGTTATGCAGTCGGGGAGGCCGGTTGGGGCTGGGGCGGAGACATCGAGCTTGGGGAGGCAGTTTGTCTTGCAGGCCACGCAATCGGTGGTGTCATACATCACTTGCACCGCGCCCGATTTGCCGGTGTAGGCCCGGCAGTAGAGCGGGCAGTCGTCGCAACTGGGATCAGCCGAGCAGGAGACGGCGTTGGTTGTCGGCACCACGGCGCTCGAGGTCGGATTGGTCGGGTCGGCGTATTTCACCTGCGGCAGCTGGAATTTGCAGAAGTCGGGGCACTGGGGGCAGGCGTCATCGCTCTCGCCTTTGGGGTCGAGGGGCGAGGCGGCCCGAATCACGTGGCAGGCAAGAGGAATTTGGTCACATGCTGCCATGTCGCAGTAGTCTGTCGGCGTTGGCAGGTAGCGGCATTCGGCAGGGCAGGCCTCGGACTGGGCAATGGTGATTGCGCTGCCCTTAACATAGGATTTGGGGAAGCAGGTCTGTATGTTGTAACTCCGCCATTCGGCAGTGGCGCCGATGTCGGGCACCTTCTCGTCCTGTTTCGGCTCGCGCAGCATTTCCGAGCGCGTGAGCGCGCCTTTGGCGTATGCGTATGGATACGGCAGCTCCTTGCGCTGCGGCGCATCCCACACATTGCCCTGCGGATTTGTGGCCTGCGAGGTTCCGGCATTTAACGACTTGGCAACCGGCGCGCCGATGCGGTATCCGCTTGGCGGAACCGTGCTGCAGCTTGCAGGGCATCCGACCTCGGGCAAATCGCCCATCACCTGCGGCCCGTAGACCGCGACCTGCAAGGTGAACCATGAGAGGAGATAGAGCGCGGGCCACACCAGCAAAAGGCCTGCTGCCGCTGCCAGCATCATGCCTCCCAGTTTTCGCGTGTAGATGAGCGAGCGGAAGATGACGCCCAGAAAGAGCAGGGCGGGGCCGAGCGCGGGGATGATTACCTGCAGCACGGCCAATTGGGCCTGCAATGATATCACATATTTTGTGAGAAGGTCGAACTCCATGCCGCGGATTTCGGAGTCCATTCGGTAGTGGGCGCCGGGCCGGCGCGTCATGCCGCCGTAGAGCAGCCACCACAAATCTGTCTGGAAGCCCTCGCTTTTGTATGCCTTGCCGGCGGCGTCAAGAGATTGGAGCATGGTGGTGCGCCCCTGCGCGCTGGCCATTTCATTGAGCGCCGCCATGTAGCAGTAGGCGTATTTGTTGAGGGTGGGCGAATCCTTGAGCGGGGAGGCGGCGAGCGTGCTTGAGATGGCTGAGCTTGCGCCCTCGCAGGGCGAGACGATTTCGTGGCTCACCTGTTCCATGGCCACGTCGGAAAAGAGTATTATCCCGAGGAGGGCGGCGGCGATGAGCACGCTGGCGACCGCCTGCATGAATTCGGCCCGGGCCAGCTGCTTGATTTCCTCGCTCTGGAAGAACTGGCCTGCCATGTATATGATTGCCAGCAGCATCACCATGACTGTGCCTGCCAGCGCGGCCGCCTGCAGGTAGAGCCCGCTTCCGAACGCAGTGCTGGCCTTGAGCGTGCCTTCGTATTTGCTGACAAAACTTGCGCCGAATGAAAATGAGAGGAGGATGAAGAACGCCACCAGAATCATAAGGAGCGGCAGGCGCGAAGAAGAGGGGGAGCGGGGGCTCGAAGAGGAGGACGGGCGCGGGGAGAAAGAAGAGGAGGATGGATACGGGGACTGACGCGAAGGCGAAAATGACTTTTGTTCTGTCGATGGCGCAACGCCCGTCTGAATTTCATTGCGCGGGTCTATCATGCAACAAAACCTCTGAAGGCCTTATTTAAGGCCATGGTCATGGTCACGACTATGATGATTGCAAGGTTGGGAATCACGATGGCCTGCGCGGCCAGAAATCCGATGCGCTGGAACGCATCACCAACAATCGAATCACGCGCGATGCTGAGGTTGCCGAACGGGTTGCCCGGCACCCCGCCTAAAAGCGATTCCGTCG
>CAYIMK010000107.1:0-3864 GCA_964364595.1 Microcaldota archaeon
GAACCGGCCGCAGACAATAAAACAAAAGAAAAGAAAACGGCCGAGGGAAAAAAGCCCGCCGCCAAGAAAGAAAAAACAGATTCCTCTGCCCCCCCGCATTCCGCTTCTTCTTCCCTTCCCCTCGCGCCTCCCCGCTCCGAGCAGTATCTCATTTACCGCACTCTTCGCGCGAGCGGGCGGCTGGTGCGCTTCTCGTCCGGCTCGCCACTGCTCTGGCGCGTGTATGAGAAAGGCGTCGGCCGCGAGCAGGAGAGGCCCCAGATGCTGCTCTCAATCGTGCCCCCCAACTGGTCGGCCACCATCGAGAGCCTGGAGCGGCAGCTGGCCGTGTCGCGGCTGCTGCGCCTCGATTTGGGGATGGCGTTCGTGCGGGACGGCCGGCCCGTGATGATGAAAGTGTCCAAGCCGCCAATCTGATTGAGCTCATTCGTCAAAAGATGGAAGGAACGCGAAAATAGAACCCTCTTTTCCCCTTCCTTTTTTCTGCAGATACTCTTTCCACAGCGCCTTCACCGCCCGCTCGTTGACCGGCGCGGACGGGTGCCCGTGCGAAAGCAGCGCGCCGGAGAAAGTTTTCGGTATGTGCAACAGCTCGTGAATCAGCACCTGCTTCTTCTTGTCCTCGGACAAGGAATCGAAATGCTCGGCCAGCACCTCGATGACGTAATAGGGCCCAACGTCCAGCGCCTTCTGCCAGATGTCTGGCAGGTTCCAGATGCGTGCATAGGCGCGCGCCTTGTTCCCCCTGCTTCGCATGCAGATGAGCCGGTACTGGTTGAGATATGGCTTGTCGAGCGTGACAACGATGTCTTCCACCATGGCCTGGATGTCGGTCGCTTTCTGCACGTCCATAAAAGAGTAAGGCCCGATGGTTCTTTAAATATGAAACATGAAGCTGAAAACATGTTTCACAAACACGCCCAGCATCTGTCCGACGTCATTCTCGGCGGGCAGGACGGGCTGGTGAACGTGCTGGGCATCTCTATAGGCGTAGTGGCGGCCAGCGCCGACGTCAGCCTGGTGCTGCTGGCCGGCCTCTCCGCCATGTTCGCCGAATCCATCTCCATGGGTGCCGTGGCCTATACTTCCACACTGGCCGGGCTGGACTACGAGAGAAAAATGCGTCTCGAGGCCGGGATGGGCCGTGGTGAGATTGAAAAAGTGCTGGGCCGTCTCAAAGGATTTGGAGAGAAGAAGATGCGCTTCATCCGCTCGCGCCTGCTTCCGGCGGGCGAGCCCGGCCCGTCCACGCTTTCCGCCCCGTACGTCAAAGCCATCAAGGTGTGGCTGGCCTGCATGGCCGGCTCGATGGTGCCGCTCTGGCCTTATTTTTTCCTTGAAGTGCATCAGGCGGCCCCGTTGTCCATCCTCTCGGCCGCCCTCGTCCTGTTCTCCACAGGCGCGCTCAAGGCCAGATGGACGGTGGGAGACTGGCGCAGGAGCGGCGCTGAGATGCTGCTGGTGGGCGGCCTGGCGGCGCTGGCCGGATATGTGATTGGACTGCTGCTGCGCACGCCAGTATGAGGAAAGAGAAGAAAGAATTGGAAAAATCAATCAGCGCTTTTTAGTTTTTGCAGCCCCGCGCTTGGGCGGCGCGGCCGGCGCCTCGTTCTTTGGGCGGCCGAGTCCGCGCTTGGGCGGCGCAGATGCCTGTTTTGAAAGAGGCACACTCTTGCGCAGCGCGCTCGATGATATTTTTGAGCGGGCCTCCAGGCGCTTGACTATTTCCTTGCGCGTGGGAGAAGGCCTGCGCATGCGCGGCGGGATTGGGGCGATTGAAATTGAATCCCGAATCTGGAAGCGCGGGGCTGGCGCTGGCGGCGGGGAGGAAGATTCGGCCCCGTCCGAGTCGGATGGCTCGCCCCGTGATGGCCCGTCGCGCGAAATTTCTTCGGCCGGATTATCCGGGGCATCGCTGGCCTCTTCTTGTTCCGGACCGGCGCCCGTCTCTTCTCCCCCGGTTGTTTCCCCGGCCCCGGCAGCTTCTGAAACTGTTGGCGCATCGGCCGGCGCGATGGACTCGGTGATTTCCTCATCCGACGCTTCCGGCTCTCCGGCGCCGCTCAGGACATCGTCCTGCGCCTCTTTCGGATCATCCGCCGCTTCCTTTCCGCCCTCTTCGTCCATATCCTTTCCCAGTTTGTCAAGCTCAGCGAAGGTCTCCTCCAGGTGGCGCTCCCGGGATGGCCGCTGGCGCCCCTGCGAAGCCCCGGGCGCCTCTTCCCCGGCGGCGCGCGCCTTGGCGCGGCTTTTCAGCTCTGAGCGCAGAGCTTCGAGTTCGGAGATTGTCTTGCTGATGGCTTCGTCATCCACTTCGGAGCGCTCGCCGGACAGGGCCTCCTGCGTCATCCAGGACGGCGGCGGCGAGCCGGCGGACTTCGAATGAGAGGAAACTTCTGAACTTTCCGTTTCGCCCGAACTTTCGGACCCGTCCGAGTCGGAGGCGGAGGTCTTGGCCGTCATTTCGTCCTCCTCTTCCTCTTGGGCGCCCGATTGCTCTTCAGAGGAACGCTCGGATGCAACGGTTGTTTCCTCTGTATAATGGGGTTTCGAACTGAAATCGCCGCGTTCGGCCTCCATGGACTTTTCGGACGAAACGTCCGGCCGGGCTTTGGCCTCGCGCCTGGCTGCGAGCAGGTCACGCGTCTGGGAGAGGACGGCAGTAGGACTGGAGGAAATGGCCGGCGAGCCAGCCGTGCCCAAAGAGGCGGATGTGGAAGCTGCTGAGCGGTCCATGGCGGAAGAGGACCCCTGCCCATCGCTCGATTTTGATGAGGGCATGGTGGAAGGGCCGCCGGCTTCGCCAGGTGGAGCAGAACGGTACGCGGGCGCAGGCACGGTCGGGCCGTCGTCGGACGCGGGGCGGTTGAAATAGCCGTAGACACCGAACGCCACCAGGCCCACAATCAGCAGGCCTCCGGCAATCGGCCAAAGCCCGAACAAGGAATCCAAAGAGAAGAACGATGAGGCCGAGTTTGATGTGTTGGCGACAGGCGTGATTGAGCCGGTCGTGGGCGGAGTGACCACCACGGGAACGCGGCTTTCGGTGGCCGGAATGGCGCCAGCCGAAAAGTCCGGAATGCCGTAAGTGTAGAAGCCCGTCTGGTCGGCCACGAAAACGAGGCGGCCAAGCTCATCAGTCGTGCCTGACGCGCGGGTGCCGTCCGGCTGGATGACCTGCAATTGGGCGCCGCCGATAGGGGTGCCGGATGGAGTTGTGAGGCGCAGCACCACGGTCTGGCCCTTGTCCACAAGGTTCGGGGCGATGATTTCGGCCGGGGGCCGCGCAGAGCGCACGACGGGGGGCTTGGCGGCGGCCACGGACGCGTCAGACACCGGCGTCGGCAGGCTGAAAGAAACTTCAAAACGGCGGCCGGCCGGCAAATCGCCAACGTTCCACACGGCTTTGCGGCCGTCGGTCTGCGTAGGCCTGATGCTGTAGGTGATGCGGATGTAGGAAGGCAGATAGGTGAGGTCCTCCTCCAAAGTGAGGTTGCGCCGGTCGGAGGGGCCGCGGTTGGTCACCGCCAGCGTTATGACGCTGCCGTTGAGCGCGCGAAGCGCGCCGGTGATGGAGCTGATGGAGTCAATCGGACGTATCTGCATCGAGCGCTCGATGAACAGGCCGTCTTGCGTGTATGAGGTGGAGACATCTGCATGAAGCGCGCTGAGCAGCAGCAAAAAGCCCGTCAGGAGCGCAAAATGACGCAAGACATCCACCTCGAATTTACCTCATAGAATATGGATGCTGGAATATATAAAGCTTTTGTAGAACTTGTAAAAATGTGTAAGAGCTTTTCTTTTCTAAATGTTAAGCGACACCACATATCAGGCCACTCGCTCGTTTGGCCTCGAACACTTCTA